>WAPJ01000085.1 GCA_015520785.1 Candidatus Woesearchaeota archaeon | reverse complement strand
TTCCAGACGCGGCCACGCGTCTTCCGGAATACAGAGCTCGCCTATCATGACATGCTCGCACCACGCATCGCCCGTCACGGCTATACTGCCGTGCTGGTGGAAGGCTGGGAGGAGATGCTCGGCTGGCGGAGTCCCAACTACGTGTATGAGGATCCATCGCGGAGCGTGCGACTGCTCACGAAGAATTATCGGCTCTCGGATGATATTGCCTTCCGCTTCTCCGATCGGCAGTGGAAGGAATGGCCACTCACGGCCGAAAAGTATCTCGCCTGGCTCGAGGCAGTCCAGCATGAGGATGTGATCAGCCTCTTCATGGATTTTGAAACCTTTGGTGAACACCAGTGGGAGGATACTGGTATCTTCCCCTTCATGGAACACCTCATCCGCATGCTCCACGAGCATCCCGGCTTTACGTTTGCCACGGTGAGCGACGCGGCAAAGCTCCAGCCGCGGGATGTGATCAGCTATCCCCGCTGGACGAGCTGGGCTGACACTGAGCGCGACCTCTCCGCCTGGCTGGAGAATCCCATGCAGAAAGCCGCGTTCGAGAGCATTTACGCTCTCAAGGAGAAGGTTCTCGCGACGCGGGATGAGCGTTTGATTGAAACCTGGCGGCGCTTACAGACGAGTGACCACTTCTACTATATGTGCACGAAATGGTTCGCGGATGGTGACGTGCACGCGTATTTCAACGCGTATGACAGCCCGTATGAAGCGTACATTCGCTATATGAGTGTCCTCCAGGACTTCCGCCTGCTTGTTGAGAAAACCCTCGCCGGCCGGAGGCCGCGCGGCCAGCTACGCTTAAAACCCCTCCGCGCAAAGCGTGTCATGCAGGCCGAGTAGCAGCGGGAAGCTTAAATACTCCTGCCCGGGTGGCTTCGGCTGGTATGGATGGGGCTGAACGGGCACGCCGCTTTCTTGAACACGTGCGTGAGGGAGAATACTTCCGGCTTGCTGATGGACGGGTTATCAAGAATCTCCGTGAGCTTGCCATCCTCCTCGACACGCTCAGCGAAGACCTCTTCCGCCAGCATGTGAGCGAGGTGAAGAATGACTTTGCGGATTGGATCGAGCAGAGTATTGGGGATGCTGAACTCGCAGCACGATTACGCCTCAGCACGGATTATAATCACTTCCGCGAAGCAGTCCACGATCGGATCAGCGAGCTCGAAGCAGAACTCCTCGCGGAGAAGATGCAGGAAGATCTTGGCGGGAAGCATGAGCACGAGGAGCGTGAAGCAGACCTCAACAGCGTGGTTGATGATGCTGAGAGACTCCTCGAAGAGGAACTCCGCGCTCTTGAACAAGAACTCAGCATGCGTGAGGAAACGCCCTCTGAGGGGGAAGCGTCACGCACTCTCCCTCCATCTGTTACGTCGCATTCCCTCTCATCATCTCCTCCTCCCGCTCAGCCTGCTGGAGTCGAGGCTGTCCCTCAGCATGAGCCCTCCGATCAACGTCAGGATGGAGGAGTCATGCTCCCCCCTCCACAAGCTGACTGTGAGAAGCAATTCTACTGGACGGACTTCCTCATCGGTCTTGCCGCGGGCGTGCTCGTCGGCGTGCTCACAGCATTCCTCTACACGCTCCTTACCAGTGGCGGCCCATAGAGATATACTAGAGAGAGATAAGAGGATTCCTCCTCACACACTCACCCCTATTTTCTTTCCTTACTTCTTTTTCTTCTTTCATCTTTCTCCATTTTATACCCTTTCTTCCTTCATCCTTTCGCCTTATCCCTCCTTTATCATGTTCTTCATCCTTACTTGTAGTGGTTATTCCGCTATCCTACTGGGAAGAAAGACTGAGAAAGGAAGATGACGGAGAAGAGGGGAATGGAGAGAGGAAAACGGAAGAAAGTAGATGAGGATGAGGGAAGAGGGAGCGCAGGGAGGGGATGCGATTGATCAGGGTGGGAAGCCCGTTGAAAAGCACACTCTTTGGGAGAAACTCCTCACGAGCGAAAACCTATACGTTTAAAACCCCCTCCTCGTTAAGAGAGGATTGTGGCACGCGGTCAGACAGGACTTATCCTGCTCATCACAGTGCTTATCCTCATCGCGACAGCAGCATTCCTCCTCGTCAAACACACGCCAGGCACGACTCTCCCTCCAAGCCTCCAAGCGTTTAAGACAGCGTTTGACGCGTGCGCTGCAACAAGCCTCCGGCAAGCAGTGAGCGAGACGGCAGCGCATGGTGGCATGCCAAGCCTCGCAGAACTGGACCGGCTCAAGGCACTCGGCCTTCTCGACGAGGCGCGAGAGGCAGCCCTGCGTGAAAAATTCCTCTATGATGATCGTACCGGTACCTTCCTCCCATACTATACGACCATCAGCATGCCTTGTGAGGGAGAGTGTGTGAAGAGTTACGCGCCACGCCTCCACGGCATGTATAGGGAGGGTGAAGGCTACGCGGAGGATGATACGAGTCTTGAGGCACGCCTCGCGCGACGCGTCAACATCCTCGTCATGAGGTGTCTTGATGATTTTGCCCGTGAGCATCCCGACTATACGATCACGCCCAGTGTTCGCACACGCGTCCGACTCTCAGACTCGCGTATCACGGCGGACGTCACGTTTACGGGTCATGCTGAGAGGGAGGGGAAGAGCGTGACGAACTTGAAGACACGGGTCAAGGAGGATACACTTCTCGTCCGCTTGTATAAGGATGCCATTCGCTTGAGCATGCTCGAGCAAACCCTTGCGCCCATCGCGCAGGGCGTGTATACGCTCATCCTCCTTGAGAGTGGTGTTACTACGCCATTCCCACCCGTCTATGCGACGGAGATGAGCTATACGCCACGCGTCTGGACACAACAATCTGTCGAAGCGGCTCTCGCGGAACGACTCCCCCTCTGGCTGAGCCTCGTCCGCCTCCCAGAAACCACGCGTCCCGATTCTTCTCTGCCTTTTGCCGCGCGCATCCTCACCTTTCCACTCACGGATGAGCATGGCCAGCCCCTCGGCAGGAAAGAACGCTTGAGTGTAAGCCTTATCGGCACGCCGAGCGTGAGCTTCCGTGAGGGACGGGTCATCATGCCCGTTGAGACGCGTGCCGCTGGTGAAAACCTGATCAGCCAGATCGTGAATAGTCTCGTCCCCTTGAAAGTCTATCAGGCGCACTATCGCATTATCCTCCCGCTCAGCATCACGCTCACGCGTGATGGTGAGGCATTCCGCTTCGCGTGGCGGACTGGTGTGTGGGATGGGAAGCCTGTCACGCTCGACCAGCCGGTCAGTATGGATACGAGCGTGCCACCATCAGCCTACTGTCAGCTTGAAGGCAGTCAGGCGGTGATCACGCTTAAAACTCCTGATGGTGCGTCGGCGCGTGGCACGCTCCGCTACGCGTGTGGTGATCAGGCCTGCTCGTATCCAGTTGAGGATGGCATGCAGCTCAGCCTTCCTCCTTGCGTGAATGCGCAGGTAATGATCATCCCTGAGAAGGGGCTTGATGCGGGATACGCGTATGAGAACGTGACGATCACTTCCCAGCCGGGCACACGCCTCATGATCACGCCGACCGTGCAGGCCTTGCGTGAACGCACGCTCCGCATCCATCTCTATCCCCTCTTGAAGAATGTTGATGAGGCTGACGCGCTTGACGGCATCCTCCAGCAGGATCTCACGCCTGCAGATGCCTCCTACCAGCCGCATGATGATGAGGAGGTGAAACTCTTCCTCTTCCTCACACGGCCTGACATTCCCCATGTGATCGTGAAGACATTCACGCCGGATGATTTCAACCGGCTTGAAGAAGGCCTCCCACTCCACCTCTATGATGGCTCGTATGATCTTTCCATCATGCTCATCGCGAATTATACTGCGCATGGTGAGGGCGTGCGGATTCCCGAGCAGCATGGGTGTGGTGGGATTGATATTCTCGGCTGGTGTCCCATCGGCTCATATACGATTCCTGAGATGGTCTTGAATAGTAGCGTGCTCGCAGCGTATGATGCCATGCTCATCCTCCCTCCCGAAGCGGAGGATGTCACGATCGGCCTTCCCGTGTTTGATCCCGCGCTCATCCCAGAAGATGAGCGGAGGATGAGTGACTTGAACATCCTTAACCGGATGGATGAGCTTCTCATAAGCTATCCGAGCCTCGGGGTGAGCCTCGTATGAGACCCATCATACGATTCCTCCTCATTAGCATTATCCTCACACTCACTGTCTCCACACTCCTTGCTGCGAGCATCCTCACGCCTGACGGTACGCCCATCACAACTTATCCGGGGAGTATTGAAGGCCTCCCGGAAGCGTATGCGAGCCGGGTCATCCTCATCACCACGCCCGACGCGACAGTGAGCATCTACCTCCTCACGGGTGGAGAGCAATCCTTCATCGCGCGTGACGTGACCGACTGTCAAGACACGTGCCGGATTCCGCTCACGATCAGCGAGCCGCTCGACCTCGCGGTTGAAGAAGCAGACGGTATGAGCGCGTGGCGGATCATCCCAGACACGCATCCACCGGAGCTTGCGGATTTCATGATTGACCGTGACCAGCTCACACTCCGCGTGAAGGATGATCATAAGCCCTTGAACGTGAGCGTCAATGTTAAAGGAGGAGAGGTTGATGAGACGCTCACCGCGCCTGTGGATGAGGAGGGCAGGGCAACGCTCATCATTCCACCCCTCGAGGATGGTGTTTCTGTTACCTTTACGATCATCCTCCAAGATGCCGCGGGGAATACGCGCACCATTC
The DNA here is from genome assembly GCA_015520785.1 of Candidatus Woesearchaeota archaeon. Lineage (GTDB taxonomy): Archaea > Nanobdellota > Nanobdellia > Woesearchaeales > WAPJ01 > WAPJ01. The sequence continues at coordinate 2,234 of WAPJ01000085.1, read as the reverse complement.
GAAGAGAGCTGATCGCTGACACGCATCCACCCCGTATTAGCCTCCCGGAGGGTGAGGGCCCCTACAAGCAGGGAGGGGTGCGCTTTACCGTGCAGGATGATAAGCCCTTCCCAGGAGAGCGTATTAAAGCATGGATAAATGATGCGGAGACGCATCCTCACTGTACACCCCTCCCTGATGCTGACGGGTATGCCTGCATGATCCCATCTTCCTATATTCCGGAGGGTTCCTTCACGCTCCGCGTCCAGGCGCGGGACGCGTACGGGAATACTGTGGAAGAAGAAGCAGTACTCACGAGCGTGCATGATACTACTCCCCCAATCCCCCTCGGCATGGAGAGTACCACGACCTTTACGGGTAAGGATGCTCTCGGCAGCATGCTCCACGTCGCGTTTGATGAAGCCTATGGGATAATCCCCTCGAGCGTGCGTGTCACGCTCACACCCGAGGAAGGCCCGAGTAGGACGCTAACCGCAACAGCATGTGATCATGCCGAGGGCGGGATCATCTGCACGCTCCCTATCCCATCCTCCTTCCATACGCATGCGCGGGGCATGGTGACTGCAACGCTCATCAGCGCGGAGGATACCGCGGGGAATCCCATGCCTGACACGCTCAGCCAGGACTTCATCATACCACTCCCCCTCACTCTCATAGACGTGAGTCTGAGCACGGCGAGTGGCGTAAGCCAAAGCCTCCTCACGGACGTGACAAGAATCCCTCTCCCACGCGAACCATTCACACTCGTCTTCACCCTGCCAAGCCTCAGCGTGCCACCAAGCGTGAATCTGAGTCTCACGAGCAGTGGTCACGTACAAGAGGTGGCATATACGCCTGAGGAGGTTCGGGAGATGTGTATCACCACGCCTGACGGCACAACCTGCGCTGTGGGCAGCCTCCAAGCCATGCCAGGCGTGCTCCGCGTGAGTATTACAGGTCCTGATAGGACGTGGGAGCGGCGCGTCCAGATCATCCCCCAAGCCGTGCGCGAGGATGATGAGACCCTCCGCTTCACGCCAACGCGTATCACGCCGAATGGCTACCTGCCGGGCGTGCCGAGCACGATCAGCGTGAGCCTGAGCAGCAGCCTCACTGGGGGGAAGCTTATCGGCATGGAGAATCTCGAGTGTGAGGAAGAAAACGATTATGCGCGCGTCCAGGCAGGCTTCCAGGCGGGTGACGAACCACTCCTCATCCTCCATCTCACGCCGGATGAGGGCATGCATGATCTCACCATGACGTGTACGGGCAGGCCGCTCGTGAGTATTGGCTCTCGCATACGCGAATACCAGCCCGTAACAATCCAGCTGACCATTCCACCCGTGAGTCTTGACAGCCTCCCAAGCCCTGAGACGCGTGCCGAGAAGGCTACGACGAATAACCTCCTCTTCAATCCCGCGTTTAACACGTTCATGGATATAAGCAAGACGCTCATCACCGCGTGCGATATTAAGCACGCATTGTCAGCTGTGAGTGCGATGCTTGACACGATTGACACGGGCCTCCGCGCCTTTACAGGAGGAACGATTAATATTAAGTTCGCATCGGATAGTATTGACCGGCTCGACCGGCTGACGCGTACGGGCGTTCTCGGCCAAGCCTGCAGGGTCCTCACCTGCCAGGCGGACTTTCAGAAGGAACTAGCGGAAACATTCGCGCCAGCCAGCCTCCTGAAGAGTATGAGAGAGGATATGAGCATGCAGCTCGCCAGTCTCCTCGGCCATCCGAATGAAGACCTGAGCATGGCGTGGAATGATTTCATCACTCAGCTCAGCCGTGAGACGGGAAGGGAGAGTATTCGCATCCTCGGCAGTCTTGACGATACTACCTCAAAACCTGAGGATTATCTCATAACGAGCATCCTCACGGCTTGCCCGAAGGGGATTATTCTCAATGTTGACCGGCTCCGGCAGACGGAATGCAAGTATGCCTACTGCCTCCAGCAGGCAGCGGAAGGCACTATTCCAACGCCCGCCGTGTGTGAGCGTGTCCACGCGTACGAGCAATGCTCCTACTGGGGGCGTGAGCTTGAAGCCTTCCTCCCCGAAGGACTACCGGGCATTTTGAACAAGCTTGCCGACTTGATCAGCCATCCCGTCCAGACTGGACTTAAAATCTTCCTTGGTGAGAGTCTCTACGAGATGCTCAACGCGGATGATGCGACCATCCGCTTCCTCGCCAAAGGCCTTGAGGTAGCGTATCATTGGGATGAATACCAGGTGCTCATCCAGATG
>WAPJ01000084.1 GCA_015520785.1 Candidatus Woesearchaeota archaeon | reverse complement strand
GAAGGGGATTCGGAATGTCACGCTCCTCACCCAAGCCCCAACGGGAACGGTTGGCACAATGCTCGGCACGAGCACGGGTATCGAGCCATACTATAGTTTCAAGTATTATCGGAAGACGCGTCTCGGCACGTTTGAAATGGACATTCCCATCGCTGAGGAATACCGGAAGCAGGGGAAGCTGCCTGACTTCTTCGTCTCAGCCCTCGACTTGACACCAGAGGAGCATGTCAAGGTCCAAGCAGCAGTGCAACGCTGGGTGGATAGTAGTATTAGCAAGACTGCCAACATGCCCCGCGAGTACACGGTTGAAGAAACCAAACGCCTCTACGAGAAGGCTTACGAGTGGGGGTGTAAGGGCGTGACCATCTTCCGCGATGGGAGTCGGAGTGACCAGATCCTCAAAGCCGTTGAAGAGAAGAAAGAAGAAGAGAAGACAAGGGAAACGAAGGAAAAGCAGGGGGAAACGCAGACTGGAAAAGCGGAGAGTGTGAAAGCCACGCATGAGACACCCGCAACGCCAGTGCGGAAGCCTGCCGTCCGCGAAGTCAAGGGCGTCATGCAGAGTGAGTATTATGAGATAGAAACAGGCTATGGGACATTACACGTGAATATTATTTATGATGATCAGGGACCCTTACGCCTCTTCGCCAGCATCACCCCCCTCGGCAGCGAGATCGCCGGCCTCACCGCAGCACTCGCAATCATGATCAGCAAGTACTTGGAGAATGGTGGTGACGCGCAGCGCATCCTCAAGCATCTCCAGGGGATTAAGGGTGATAAGCCGTATGGTGTTGGGAAGAGCAGGGTTGACAGTATCCCGCATGCGATCGCCATCGCACTGCGGAAACACTTAGAACGCACGGGGAAGCTCAAGCAGGGACAGCAGAGCTTGAAGATCATCCTCGCGGGTGAACAGCACCCTTTAGCTGATCGTCCCTCCCAGGCTGGGGGGGACGTCACGCCAAGCAAGCCTGCCAGTGAGGAGAAGACCTCCCAGCCGGTCTCCCCAAGCCCTGTAGGGGAAGACGAGAACGGTCAAGGGAGTATCAGCATCCAAGAAGAAGCGGGCGACCTCTACTGTCCCCAGTGTTATAGTCGGAATGTCGTCATGGTAGACGGCTGCCCAGAGCCAATGTGCCTTGATTGTGGCTATAGTAAGTGCGGGTGAGAAAAAGTTCTCTCTCCTTTTGTTCTTCTCTCTTTCTTATTCTCTTTTTCTTCTCCGGACCTTTCTTCTTACCCCTCTCTTTTCACATTCTTTACACACTACCCCCTTGAGGATCGTTTTTACGCTTCTGCTTATCATGGTTGATAAGAAATAGGCAGCGTAAGGAATGGGGTTGGGAGAAGAATGAGACCTTGAAACGAAGATCGGGGAGAAGGATTCCTCCTCGAAAAAAAAGTCGGCCTCACTCAGGGATAGTAGCGTTCTCCTTTTAAACTCATCATCGTGTGATTCGTGCATGCTCACGAATAGGCTTTCTCTCACGGTGGGTGGTCCTGCCGGAAGGGGGATTTTCGTCACGGGAGAAGTCCTTGGGAAGGCATTGCATCGTGCCGGCCTCTGGGTTGTCGCTGAGAAACAATATCCCAGCCTGATTAAGGGTGGGCATAATAGTATGACGCTCCGCGCCGAGCCCGAGCGGATTCATAGTATTGTTGATCTGACTGATGTGCTCATCGCGGTTGATCCGCTCACGGTGGAAAAGCATGAACACCAACTAACTGAGCATGGGATTATCATTCTCGACGAGAAGCTCGTGGATAAAATACAGAAGGCGCGGGATGATACGCAACTCCTCACGATTCCCCTCCAGGAGATCCTCGCCAAGGCTGGTGGCTTACGATTCGAGAATATTGCTCTTGCAGGCGCGGCTGCTGCTGCGATACGCCTCCCCCGCTTCCTCCTTGAGGATGTCATCCGACAGAAATTCGCGGGGAAGGGAGATGCTATTATTGAAGCCAATCTTACCGCGCTCCGCGAAGGCTATGCGGCCGCGGAACGACGCATCCAAGAGGGAAGGGTGAGGCGGACGCGAACGGTCGAGCCCATCCCACGCGAGGAACGCCGTGTTTTCCTCACGACGAATGATGCGATCAGTATCGCCGCGGTAAAGGCAGGCGTGAAGCTCGTCGCGGAATATCCGATGACGCCGAGTAGTAGTATCCTGCACTTCATGGCAAAGCATGAATTGGACGAGCGGATTATTGTGAAGCATACGGAGGATGAGCTTGCAGCGGTGAACATGCTGATCGGCGGTGCTTTTGCAGGCTTACGCGTCATGACCGCGACGAGTGGTGGGGGCTTATCCTTAATGAGTGAGGGTGTGAGCTTTGCGGGCATGGCCGAACAGCCCATCGTGATTATTGAAAGCCAGCGTGCCGGGCCGAGCACGGGCATGCCCACGCAGACAGAACAGGGTGATCTGCTGCACGCGCTCCATACGGGACAGGGGGATTTCCCCCGTGTCGTTATTACTCCTGGTGATCCTGAGGAAGCCTTCTACGAGACATTCTACGCGTTCAACATTGCCGAGGCCATTCAAAGTCCCGTGATTATTCTGATTGATAAGCATCTCAGCAGCAGCCTGCAGAGCATTCCACGCCCACGAACGGACACACTCAGGATTGATCGTGGCATGCTCCTCTCGGACGATCAGATCAAGGAATGGCTTGATGGGAAGGGTTTCTTCAAACGCTACGCGATCACGCCCTCCGGCGCGAGCCCGCGCGCACGGCCAGGCCAACCATTGGGCATGCACGTGGCGAGTAGTTATGAGCATGACGAGACTGGTTATACGACTGAAGAACCAGCCCTGCGTGTGCAGCAGGTTGAGAAGCGTCAGCGCAAACTCAGGCTTGTGCCACGCGAACGCTACGCCCTGCGATTGTATGGTGCTTCGCGCGAGGAGGCGGACGTGCTCATCATCTCCTGGGGGAGTACGAAACTCGCGGTGTGTGACGCCCTCCCCATGCTTGAACAACAGGGTGTGAGGGCGCGCTTCGCGCATATTCCCTACGCACTCCCCCTCGACAGGGAGGGCCTCGTGGAGGAGATCCTCCACGCTCCCACAGCGGTTATTTTTGAGACGAATGTGAGCGGGCAGATGCGCCAGCATGTTCGCCGTGAGACGGGCATCCTCATCCCCCATTTTATTGCCCGGTATGATGGGAAGCCCTTCCACCCATGGGATATCGTGCAGGGCGTCTTGAAGAGCCTGGAGAGGAAGGATCAGCTTGACTGCTGTGCGTATACGCGTGACGAATAAGAGTTGGTGATCATCAATGGCGCGCTCATTCAAGGAGTATGATCCCGGCCACTGGGTGCAATGGTGTCCCGGCTGTGGGAATTTCGGCCTCTTGCATGCGATGCGTACCGCGCTCGCAGAGCTCGACCTCCCACAGCATGACGTGGTCATCGTAAGCGGGATCGGGTGTAGTGGGAAAACACCACATTACCTCCGCACGTATGGCTTAGAGACGATTCACGGCAGGGCAATACCGCCGGCAATGGCGATCAAGCTCGCGAATCCACGTTTAAAAGTAATCGTGAATTGTGGTGATGGGGATTGTTATGGGATTGGCATGGGCCATCTCGTCCACGCGATCAGGAGGAATATTGATATTGTCGTCCTCGTCCATAATAATAAGGTGTACGGTCTCACGAAGGGACAGACGAGTCCTACGAGCCGTGAGGGTTTTAAGAGTAAGAGCACGCCGCATGGAAGCGTTGAACCCCCTGTGAATCCTCTCACTCTCGCCCTGGCGAATAAGGGGACGTTTGTCGCGCGTGGCTATGCTGCGAATGCTCCACACTTGAAGGAACTCATCAAGAAGGGCTTGCAGCATGAGGGCTTCGCGCTCATTGACGTCCTCCAGCCGTGCGTGAGCTTCAACCCACTGGATGGTTACCAGTATTATAGTAAGCGTGTCTATACGCT
>WAPJ01000083.1 GCA_015520785.1 Candidatus Woesearchaeota archaeon | reverse complement strand
CTATTGGCTCTTGCATACGATGCGGCATGAGAGCGGCCTGCCGAGCGTGATAAAGACGATTGACACGTTCGCCGCTGCCGTGCAGAGTAGCACGTTCGGCCTCTCCGAACAACGCTTAAGCATCCAGCAGGATAGGGCAATGCAGTATCTCAAGTTTATCGCTGACATGGTCAAGGCACTCCACCAGATTGTTCGCGAGATTCGGATTACGGATGAACGGCTCGGCCACTATTATGCGAGCTTCCGCGCGAGCAAGAAGGCGTGGGAGGAGGCACAGCGGAAGGGGAGGAAGCCATCAGCCCTCCCCGAGGGGAGGAGTGCAGAATACGCCTTGAAGGGCATGTGGGTTGATCTTGTTGAGGGGGGTGGAAAGAATCCTGCAAGCGTGTATGGCATGGCCACCCAGTTGAATTTTATCACGCTCCCAGACTTGTTCTTCCGGACGAGTATTAATGAGGTCGTGCATGGGAAGACGCCTGACGAGCTCACGCCGGAAGAGTATGAAGAGCTCATCCGCACCGTGCCGGAGCGAGTTGATGAGGCTGTTGACCCGCTCGAGTTTAATGAGAAGGTGAAAGAAGTGCTCAAGCGGAAGCTCATCCAATACTATATCTGGAAGTATCGCACGTTTAAAGAACTCGTCGAACGGCGGAAGTTCATGCTGCACTATCTCAAACAGCATTATCATACCATCCTCCTCTATCTCAGCTGGGTGAAGCCCTACCTGGCGAATGTGAAGCGGCTCATGCAGAATCAGAAGCTCGCCTTCAGCCCGGATATTATTAGTACGTTTGAAAGCGCGCTCCTCGAAGTAGAACTCCTCGGCGTGAAGGGGAAAGAGGGGAGGAATGCGGTTGTCAGCGCGCATTTACGCTACGCGGCAATGCCCATGCAAGTCTACCAGGCGGAATACCAGCGGGGGAATATTTACACGGGCCGCATGGAACTCACCCTTCGCGCGTATCTCTTCACGGATGAGGAGCTTGACGCATACAAGCGCTTCCGCCAGGAGGAGGATTTTGAACTCCTCAAGGAGTATGATAAGGCAATAGCGAGCGCGATAGAAGCCCTCGGCGAGGATCTCAAGAAATACTTGGATGAAGCCCTCAATGAGAAGGAGGAGGATGGAGAGAAGAAGGCGGAGGAGAAGAAGAGGGGAGTGCGTGTTGAGGATACGCCGTTCGTCCTCCTCACCGACTTGGTTGATGGCTTCCGCGAGCTCTTCGGCAGTCTCGCACCATTCAGCCTGAAGAGCATGAGCGAGGCGAAGCGTGCAGACGAGAAAGCACGGAAGGAGAAGGAAGCAGAGGACGAGTTGAAGAAGACCGCGCTTGAAAAGACCGCGCTCATCTACACGCTCTACAAGAAGACGCACGGCCTCCTCAGCTGGTAGGTTTGCTCATGAGATGTGAGGGGAGCATATGATCCCTCACAGGAAGGGTTTTCCCCTGCAGAAAAGGAGGGGGGAATGATAAAAGGGGAGAAGAGTATGCGTGAGGATGATTCTGCTTCTCAGAATGAATGAAGAGGGAGGGGAAGGATGGGAGGATCAGACCGACACGGGGTGAAGGAAAGCAGTGGGGAGGGAGGAGAAGGCAGACGTGGAGCGCGCGGAAGAGGGAGACGCAGCGTGGAAAAAGGAAGGAGCGGGAGGAAAAAGAGGATGAATCATCCGAGAGAAGAGGATGCAAAAGAGGAGACGAGAGGAAAAGGGAGTGTATCTTCAAGCGGTGGAGAGAAGGAGAGAGGAAGGGAAGAAGAAATGGAGGGAATGCAAAGAGAAGGCAGGAGAAGGGATAGGAGAATGTTTCCCGAGGGGGATGCACGGGGAGAGGAGAGAAAGGAAAGAGCGTATGAGAAAGCATGGGGGGATGAGGGAGAAAAAGAAGATAAAAGGCGAAGAGGAGGGCTTGCGCGTGGAGACAGGGTGAGCGTGAATGATGAGGATGAGAAAAGGAGAAGGGAAGGAAAAGTGGAGGGAGAAGCGAGAGAAGAAGAGAAGAGGGAAGAGAAGAGCGGAGAAGAAGAGGGAACGTCTCCTCAAGGAGAAGGCGGTGAGAGGATACGAAAAGCGGAGGGGAAGGA
>WAPJ01000082.1 GCA_015520785.1 Candidatus Woesearchaeota archaeon | reverse complement strand
TAGTTTTAGTTGTTCTCTGTTTAATTAATCTGAAAAATGAATCGTTTAAAGGAAGGAAAAAGAGGTGAGGTGGTTGAGGAGTGAAAGAAGAGGCGTATGGGAGGGGTAGTATGCTCTGAGAATCGTTTAGGAGCGAGAAGAAAAGGAATGTGTTTGAAGGAACGTTTCCCCTCTCTCACGCCCAGACGATTTCTTCAAGTTTGTCCTCATCACCCTGCTGGATGGTGATCTCCTCTACGTGCATGATGCGTGCAGCCTCCCGCGCCACTTCTTCGAGGGGAATAGCCTCGTCCACCACGTCCTTGAGGAGGATGACTGCCTTCTTGACGGGTGCTTTCATGCTCTTCCCCGCCTCGCTCTTCGCCTTCCGCAAGAGGCTGACCGCTCGTTTAAGACGATCGCCAAACACGCCTGCAGCCTCATCCACCCATTCAGGCTTCCCCTCAAGACGGGTGAGGTGGATACTCTTCTCCCCGCCGAACGGGTAGGCATGATACACTTCTTCGGTGATGAAGGGCATGAATGGCGCATACAATTGGAGTGCCGTGAAGAGTGCTTCGCGGAGCGTCCAGCGCGCGTGCGCGTCATCCTCATCATACAAGCGATACTTGACGAATTCAATATAATACTCTGTGAGTTCATGCCAGAAGTATTCGTCCGCAATGCGGCGTGCATGACTATACTTGTATGCGTCCATTTCTCGTATATACTCTCGGCGTGCGATCGCGGCACGATGCAGGATCCACCTATCAACGGGATGGCGTGCGCCTTCCTCAAGCCTTCCCTTTTCGAGATGCATGATCGCGAAGCGTGCCGCATTATACAGTTTAGTCACGGTCCGCATGCCCGTCTGCACGTCCTTCCACTGGAAGGGTGTGTCCTCACCAAGCTTACTCCCAGCAGCCGCGTAGCGGAGCGCATCCGCACTATACTCCTTGATGACCTCTTGGGGGTGGATGACGTTCCCCTTACTCTTACTCATCTTCCTCCCCTTCGGGTCGAGCACCCAGCCGCTGATCATCACGTGCTCCCAGGGCACGTGCTGTTGATGGATGAGTCCTCTCACGACCGTGTTGAAGAGCCAGAAGCTGATAATATCATGCGCCTGCGGTCGGAGGGTTTCAGGATAATACGTGTCATACTTTCCCCCTGTGAAGAGTTCTATCGCGATTTGTGGTGTGAGACTGCTCGTCGCCCACGTGTCCATCACATCCCGCTCGGGCTCAAGCTGATCGCGCGTATAGCCTTCCGGCAGGTCTACGAGTGGATCCACTGGTAACTGGTCTTCACGTGCATACACGGGCTCACCCGTCTCTTTGTCATACCAGACGGGGAAGGGGACGCCGAAGAAGCGCTGCCGGCTGATACACCAGTCCCATTTCAACCCGTCAACCCAGTTATCATACCGGCTCTTCATCCACGCGGGATGCCATTCAAACGCTTCACCAGCCTTCTTCAACTCGTCCTTCATGTCAAGCACGCGGATGAACCATTGCTTCCCATGCAGGATTTCAATCGGCGTCCCGCAGCGTTCATGCACGTTCACCACTTGCCGTACTGTTTCCTCCTTCTCAACGAGTCCCTTTTCTCTCAGGTCTTTGATGATCTGTTCGCGTGCTTCTTCCACGCTCAAGCCAGCATAGGGTCCTGCAAGCTCCGTCATGCGACCATCCTTCCCAATACTGATGCGGAGTGGGAGTTCATGCTGCTTGTACCATTCAATATCCTTCTGATCGCCGAACGTGGCGCACATGACAATACCCGTTCCCTTCTCAAGACTGACATCCTCATCCGCAATGATGGGTACTTCCTGCTCGAAGAGGGGAACGACCGCTTTTTTCCCGACGAGTTCCCTTGCGCGGGGATGCTCTGGGTGGATGAAGACTGCGACAACACTCGGCAGTAGTTCGGGACGTGTCGTCCCGATCGGGAATGCGTGCCCGTCCGTCGTATGGAAGGTAATCGTGACCATACGACTCTCCCGTTCCTTATCCTCCAGTTCTACTTGTGCAATAGCAGTGCGACAGTGGGGACAGTAGAGGATTGGACTCTCCTTCCGATACACGCGACCCTTCTTGACCAGGTCAAGAAAGTACTTCTGACTAATCCGGATGACGTCAGGATTAATCGTACTATAGAAGAGCGTATAATCCGCGCTAATCCCGATCCGCTTCCAGTCCTCAACAAACTCGGGTCTCAGATCGTCCACAGTCTCACGGCAGAGTCTGACGAACTCATCTCGGGGCATGGAGACGCCGCGCACGTTCTTCAAGCGTTCAACGAGGCGTTCCGTTGCAAGCCCATTATCATCCGTCCCGAACGGGTAGAAGACGGCATAGCCGCGCATCCGCTTATACCGCGCGATGAAGTCCATCTGACTATAACTATACGCGTGGCCGATATGCATCCTCCCACTCACAGTGGGGGGTGGCGTGTCAATACTGAAAATCCGCTTCCGCCCCTCTGCAGGCTCCTCGTACGCGTAGACGCGTTCCCTCTCCCAGTATTCCTTCCAGTAGGCTTCACGCTCCGCGGGATCATACTTTTTCCCCAAGCCCATACGCGTGTGAAACGCCCATACGCTTAAAAAACAAGCTCCTTCAAAAGAGGGCTTTTATGCGTTCACTCCTCGACCATGCGCATACTACTGCGAAGAAGAAGCCCATGATCATCGCTTTTCCTGAAGCATCAGACGATCGTATTCGCAGGGCGGTCAAGCGACTCGCGCGCGACAAGCTCGCCTATCCTCTCCTCGTCGGTCGTGAGGAGGAGGCCATGCCAGGCATCCCGCTCATCCGCTCGGATACGATGAGCGCGAGGAAAGCCATGCGCACCGCCTACCAGCAGATTCGCGAAGCGATGGGGAAGACGCCTACGCGAGGCGAGCTTCGTGAGGCTGCGCGAGACCCGGTCGTGCACGCGCTCATCCTCCTCCATCATGGCTTTGTGGACGCTGTTATTACGGGCATTGCGCATCCCACCGCGCACACGCTCCGCTGGAGCTTCCGCATTATCCCCCGTCAGCCTGGCGTGAAGCGTGCGAGTAGTTTTTTCATCATGGAAAAGCATGATGCGAAGCGTGAACGCGTCTATCTCTTCGCTGACTGTGCCGTCCAACCATTGCCCTCAGCAGAGGAACTCGCGGAGATCGGCATGCTCACCGCCCAGTCTGCCAGGAAGCTTGGCTTGAAGCCGCGCGTGGCGTTCCTCAGTTATAGTACGCACGGTTCCGCTCAGGGAGACTCGCCCGAGCGTGTTCGCAGAGCTGCGCGGATCGCACAGCGCCGCTTGAAGACCATCCCCGTGGATGGGGAAGTCCAGCTTGACGCGGCGCTCATTCCAAGCATTGCGAAGCGGAAGCATGCGGGAAAACTCGGGGGGAGGGCGAACGTGCTCGTCTTCCCCAGCCTGGACGCGGGGAATATCGGCTATAAGCTCGTCCGCCTGTTCGGCAGGTATGCCGCGTATGGTCCCTTCATCCAAGGCTTGGAAAAACCCGTGGCAGACTTATCGCGTTCGGCGAGCGTTGATGAGGTTGTGGAAACCGCATTATTCATCAGCCTCCTCACGCAGGGGAGACGGGGACGAGGGAAGAAGGAATAGTTCCTCCCGACGACCATACCTTCCCTTTTCCTTTCTCCTTCTTCTCTCCCGCTCACCATACTCATGGGAATGTGATTGGGAATGATGGAACCCGCGTTGATTAAAAGAAGAATATAGGATGTTGGTAGTATATTAACGAGTGGTTTTATGTATGATACCTCCTTCCCCATCACGTAGTGCTCTTCATCCGAAGAGCTCATGTGAGGTGATACTATATGAAGAAGGAAGTTGTTGAAAAGCTTGCAGCACTCATCACCGCCGCGTTCGGACTCGTCGCAGCGCTCGCCTGGAATGATACGATCAAACTCCTCTTCAAAACACTCTTCGGCGAGCAGGGAAGCCTCGGCGCACTCTTCCTCTACGCGGTCCTCGTCACGATCATCGCGGTCATCGCGACCATCTGGATCGGCAGGATCGCGGAGCGCGCCGCATAAAACTCTCTTTCCCCCTTTTCCTTTCTCTTTTTCATTCGTGTTCTATCGCCGATTCTTTCTTAAATGGATCCTGTTTCCATGGTTTCAATATCGTTCCATTATGAGCGTGTGTGTTTAAGGGTGATACGAATGAAGGAGAATCTCAGAGGCCTTCTCATCTCACTTCTTCTTATCCTCCTCCTTGCAGGATGCACACAAGCCCCAGAGGCCTCTGAGCGCACGCCTGACCGCTTCGACCTCCAGCCACTCACCTTCCAGAACGTGAGGGCATACACGTTCACCGCAGCACCATCCACACTCTCGTATATGAATGAAACCTTTGAGGGGTTCTACGCGTATAACAGGCAGATTCCCGGACCGGTCATCCATGCGCTCCGCGGTGAGACGCTCCGCATCAAGCTCGTCAACATGCTCCCCGAGAATACCACGATCCACTGGCATGGCTTGCAAGTACCGAATAGTATGGATGGCGTGCCATGGGTGACGCAAGACCCCGTTCCTCCGCGAGGAACCTTTACGTATACGTTCCCCTTGAACGAGTCAGGCATCTACTGGTATCATAGTCACGTGAAGACGGACGAGCAGATTGAACGCGGCCTCCAAGGAGTCATTATTATTGACGATCCCAACCTTTCACTCCCCGTCGCGCGGGATCGGGTTATCGTGCTTGATGACGTCCGCCTCCAGGAGGGGAGGCTTGCACCATTCACCCTCCTCCGGGATGGTCATATGGCTGGCCGGTATGGGAATGCGTATCTGATTAATGGCAAGCCCGAAGAAGTCTTCACCGCGCCAGCCGGTAGTCTCGTCCGCCTCCGCCTCGTGAACACGGCGAATGCACGCGTCTTCCAGCTCCGCGCGTCAAGCCCCTTCATCAAGCTTGGGGATGGGATCAGCTTTGCCGTGACGCCACGCTTCATGCAAGACCTCATCCTCTCACCTGGCGAGCGCGCGGACATCCTCGTCTATCTTAACAGGACTCCTTTCACGCTCACGCATACGAATACGCGCCGACCAGCAGTCCTCGTCACCATCCTCCCCAAGGGGGAGAATGAGACACTCAGCCGACAGGCTGAAGCGTATTGGATGGAAATCCTCCGCGGAGCGGAGAATGATCTTGCCAATCTGCCTGACTGGTCGTTCATGCAGGACTGGGAGCCGAATATTACGCTCACGCTGCGAGGGGGACGTGACGCGCGCTCACCCTATGGTTTCAGCTGGCGGATTAATGAGCGTGCCTGGCCGTATGATCCTGACATTCAAAACCTGACGGAAGGAGCACTCTATAAG
>WAPJ01000081.1 GCA_015520785.1 Candidatus Woesearchaeota archaeon | reverse complement strand
GAAGAAAGGAAAGAGGGGAAGGGTGGAGCGTCTTCTCAGGGAGAGCGTATTGAAAGCATGAGAAAAGCAGCAGAAAGAGGGGGAGAGGAAGGGAGAAGCATAGTCGCCTTTGAAGAAGAGAGCAGTATGATGAGCGGAGACTGGGAGAGAGGGAGAGAAGAGGAACGGGAGAGTGGAGGGAGATGGGAGAGCGGAGAAGGCGGCTTCACGCGTGGAACGAGCGGAGAGCGTGGAATCATTCCCACGAGTGGAGTGGAAGTGAGCAGGAGCACACCACCCGCAAGCCTAGAAGAAGAGGTTACCGAGGCTGGGAGAGGCGTGTCCCAGGAAAGCCCTGCCAGCCGCGTGGAAGAAGAAGAAGTGCGTATCCTCCCACGACCAGCAGGAACCATGCAAGTGGACGTGTTCGACCGGCTCGAACGGATTGCCAGGACGTATCGTCAGGAGGAACTCCCATTCGACCTGCATGAACAACCACCCCTCCCCCAGAACGTGTATCGTGCACACTTGGATGAACTCTACGCGCAGCTGCGCAGAGCCTACCAGCTCGCCCAGCAGGACGTGTATGCGATTAACGTCTACCGTCTCGCCGAGGAGACGGAACGACTCGCTCGGCTTCGCGAGCTCGGCTGGAGGGATGAGAAACGCTTCTGGCAGAGTCTCAGCCTGCTGGAACGCTTGCTTGAACGCGCACCCCTCCTCCGCGAAGTCCTCCCACAGCATGTTCCCCACTGGGAGCGGATTGAAGAAGAGCTTGAATACTATAATGCTTACAGGCAGCGGAAGAGATAAACCTCACGCGAGGAGTAAAACACACTCACGCGGAGCGGAGGATTCAAAAAGCCTCTTCTGTACTGCATGACACGTATGATTCACACGCCCGACGAGAAGCGAGAGGATCATCCTAAGCAGGAGCCTTATCAGAGGGTTATCGTGCAGAGTACAATCCAAGAAGAATCCTTCACGCTTAAGGCTGACGTGTTTAACCTCCTGGAGAGGAGGTATGCTACGCAGAGCGGGGAGGCTGCAGACTATCTTTCAAAGCGAGAAGTACAAGACGCGCTCGTGAGATACGCTAAAATGGTCATACCCGTCTTCTATCATGCCGAGTTGAGCGCGAGTGACGAGGAAGAAGGCGTCTTCTATCCCATCGTTAAGGGGAGGGAAGGCAAGAGGATCGAGAAAACTTGGAAGCAGCTTGAAGAAGCCCTCCTCGCCGCGTGGAGCACGCCCGGACGGTTTGAAATCCATGCGGAAGGGAGGATTGAAGATGGGATGAGCATTATCACGCTTGAAGGCATCCTCACCTACGAGTATCCAACCGTTACTCTCACGTTCACCTTCCCCCTTACGAATCCAGACTATATCCGTCAGCATCCGGAAGGATGCTGTCAGATCACGCTCGAGGATGATCAGACGCTCATCAGCAGGAATGCTGAATGGGAAATCCAATTCACCTATCGGATGAGAGACTATGAGCTCGTTGGGAGTGGTGAGGATGGCATTCTCACACTGACAGGGGATCTTCCTCAGGAAGCCTTTGAGCGCTTGGAAAAACGACTCGCGTATTATACGCGTCTTCTCAAAGAGCCCCGGCTAGAAGCATGAAGAGAAGATCCTCCCCGCAGCATCACTCCCTTCACTTTAACGCTATCTTCCTCTCATATCCGTATTTCTCCTTTCGCTGATCTTTGAAAAATAAAAAGGAGAAATAAGAAACGCCACACTCATCAGAGAGAGGGAATGAATAAGATGAAAACATCTCAAAAAGAGGAGGAAGGAGAGAAGAGGAGGGATGAATAGCTTGAAAGGGTGAAGAAAAAAACAAAGAGGGAAGGAATACGTGATACGGCCTATATGGTGAACGTGCACGTGTGCGTTTCAACACGCGCGTCACGCTTCACGCCCAGCACGGCTTTAATGTAACGTTTACTCTCCTCGCGCGCGCGTTCAGGATCCTCCTCGAGGAGATGTTCATCATACTGTATGTCCTCTACGGTGAGCGTAGCATTCAACTGGTATGCTCGCTGCACGCTACTCGTGAAGGGGAACGCGCTGAGGAAGTCATCCCAGAGGCCTTCCGGGGCTTCTAGGCGGAGGAAGTTCTCCCGCTTCGCGAGGTCATCCTTCGGCTTGGGGAAGGTTGTCTTCTTCACCTTGACAAGACCGCTCTGCGTATGAATGGTGAGGAAGGGGTAAACCCGTTCGTGGATGAGGAAGCGGATAAGCCGCTCGTATGCTTCCCGTGTGAAATCCTGTTCTGCCAGTGTGAACTTCTTCCCGAACGTTTTCTCCAATTGAATATCCTCATCCGCGAGGAAGGCGGTGAGTTTTTTCTTCCGCTCCGCGTCGGGTGGGATGAGCACGCCCTTCACATGCTTCACGCCGTCAAGCAGCGTGCTGAGGCTGTACACGAGCCAGACGTGATCATAGCCTGTGAGGAGGATGAGCTTGCCCTTCTGCCGTTTCAGGCTGACTTTTTCCTTTTCGAACGTGCCAAGACCGTAGCGGAGGAATGCGCGATGCGCATCCTCACTCTCCCTCCCCTCGCACACGGTCTTCCAGAAGGATTCGCGGATGAGCATACCGCGAAGCGGAATGGCATGGAACATTTAAACGTTAAGGTCTCCTAGAGGGGATGCTTTCCCTCCCGGGCGGGTGTGAAGGTGGAGCGTGACGTTTATGAAAGAGAGGAGCTGAAAGAAGGGGGCATGGCTTCACGCTTGGAGGAGATGCTTGCAAGCGTCTCGCTCCCACTGGATGATGAGAGCATCCTCCTGCTGACGAGTGGGGATGAGATTATTGTGTATGATGGTGCACGCTTAGAAGAGGGGATTGAGGAAATCGTCTTCCAGATGAAGAATCCGCTGCGGATCATCTATTCTCCCGCGTATTTTGTAGAAACCATGGCTCGTCAGGATCATGTGCAGGAAGCCTACGTGCGCATTCTTGGAAGCCTCTTCACGCGACTCTTTCATCATGAAGGGGACACCCTTGTGGAAGACCATCCTCCCATTCCTTCCCTCCGCTTCCCTTCGGGTGGTAGGCTTGATGCTGAGCGCGTTGAGCTTACGCGTGAAATGCTTGATGATGGTATCAAGCTGAGCATGATGCTCGTCTATACACGCATGCTTAAGCATGAGGAGGAGACATTCGGTTATAGTCTCATCCTCCAGGGGGATGACGTGCATGCTGCGCGGAGCGTGCATCAGCTTGTGTGGAATGAGGAGACGCTCGTCTTCACGCCCGACGATCATGGGATACGGATTATCTCTGGTGGGGTTGTGTATGAGCTCCTCTATCGCGAACGCGTTGGAAGGTTTATCCTCACACCCTCCTCGGGAGAGCCAATCTCTCCACCCGTCCGACACCGCCTGGCAGGATTCGTCCAGCGGATTCCCTATCTTCTTGAGGAAATCCTCACACAATAAAGAAGGAGGGGAGAAGAAATGGAGGGGTGTGCGATGGCCGGGATTCGAACCCGGATCACCACCGTGGCAGGGTAGCATCCTACCATTAGACTACCATCGCACCCGGCCAAAAGCAGGAGAAGGGAGGTTAATAAAGATTACGGCGAGCTGAGGGTGCGTGTTTTTAACGTGAGAAAGGTGAACGTGAAGAAGAAAAAGTAAAAAGATGATGTG
>WAPJ01000080.1 GCA_015520785.1 Candidatus Woesearchaeota archaeon | reverse complement strand
TCCTTCACGAGCTCGCGCATAAGCTTGTCGCGCTCTCCCTCGGCCTGCAGGCGACGCTCCAGGTCCCCTGGCTCTTCGTCCTCCTCGCGGTCATTCTGAAGCTCGCGCGGAGTCCGTTCATTTTCATCGTCCCCGCTTTTGTGAGCATGCAGGGCGTGCTTACACCATTCACGATCTTCCTCACCGCGCTCGCGGGGCCGCTTATGAACCTCATCCTCGCAGGCGTCTTCTGGTTGTTGGAACGATCGGAACGTGTGAGCAGGGCCTCTTATGAGATGCTCGTCTTCATTCACGTGAGCATGCAGATTAATCTTTTCCTCGGCATCTTCAACCTCCTCCCCATTCCCGGTTTTGACGGGAGCAAGGTCGCGTACGGGCTTATCCGCATGCTGACCGGCTAAGCTGAAGGAATGGGCATACGCTCATCCCACAATTCTCCTCCTCATACCCTCTTCTTCTCCTCTTCCATCCTCCCACTTTCTCTCATCCATTCTATTTTCATCTCGCTTTTCTTGCACGCTCTCCTTCCTCATGGAGGATGTGCGGATCCTCCATCATCCGGATGAGGAATGAAAACAAAAAAAGATGGTGAAAGTGAAGAAGAGGAAGTGGGAAAGGATGAATAAGAAAGAAGAAGGGAGTGTAATGGTTAAATGGGGAGGAAGGAATAAGGAATGTTAGAGAAGAAAAAATTGTGTTCTTGTTTTATGCGCCGACGAGGCCGCTGATCACGTTCGCAGCGATCATGCTGAACGCGATGCTCGTGAAGAGCGCGATCAGACCGTAGAGGATGCTCACGCGCAAGTAGTGCTTGCCGAGGAGGTAGCGTTCAGCGAGCGGATCAGCACCATTCTCCACGCCATTAATCAGAATGGTGAGGATGAACGTGATCTGCAGGATGTATAAGCCCACGATGAGCTGGAAGTAGTAGGGTGGTACGCCATCACCAAACATGGTGACGAGCGTCTTGAAGGATTCAATATTCCCCGCCGCGCCAGCAGCCGCGTCCATGCTCACACCGCTCAGCTGGGAGAATTGTTTGAACAAGTGTGTCAGCTGGGTGAGGATGGTCATGATCATCGCCGTAATCCCCACAACGATGCCTGCAATAGCAGGGGCGAGGAAGTTCACCTGCTGTTTCATATCCGCGATCACGTCCGCCAGCAGGTCGCGGAGGCGTTCATTCACCCGGTGGATCTGACGGATATACTCGGCAATATTCAGGAGTGCTTGGCTTGCAACGAGCGGTCCCTTCTTGAGGCTCTCGGTGAGGACGCGCATACTACTCTCAATCAGCGGGTTGGGGAAATGGCGGAGCGCGCCACGCTCCGGATCGAAAATGGCTTGTTGGACGCTCATGCCCAGCCTCCGGATGTTCATTGCGACGAGCATGAAGAATTCGCCTGCCGTGGTACCGCGAAGCGTCTCGGCCGCTTTCTCAAACGCGAGCTCGGCTGGAATGCCGTCACCAATCCTGCTGCCAAGCTGGAAGAGTGCAGAGGCTACTTCCTTCTCAAGCTTCTTCCCCTCCTCGCGGAGCTGGTAGAGCTTGGCATACCGGAGGAGATAGTATACTGCAAGCCCAATGCCTGTGAGGATAATCCCGATGATCCCGAGGGTGAGCGCGCCAATCCCGTACGGTCCGACGATGTGTGGTGGGCAGACGGCCGCGCCCTTACACGTTGCAAGCTTATACCCCCAGAGTCTAAAATCCGTATTCGGGATTAACTCGGGATCGGGGAGGGGGAGGACGACCTCATCCCCGCGGAGCGTGGCGGTCATGCCGAGGAGGATGGGGAAGAGGGTGATGAGACTGCTCAGGATGAGCATGCCCACGAGGAGGCTGACGGGTGAGAGAGTAATACCAAAGATGTTCACCTGCTGGTAGCGTTTCAATTCGGGATGCTCATCACTAATATCATTCTCCCCATAGCCTGTCGGCCGCGTATTCAAGACTGCGCGTGCCTGCGTGTAGACGAAGAGGGGGAGGAGGATATTATAGAAGAGGAAGATGAGATAGGAGAGCTTGCTTGGCGTGAGGCTCTCGCTCGTCATCATACTCCCCACGAGTGGGAGGATGACGAGGCTGAGGATGGGGAGGATGATCCCGAGCATGTAGAGCATGTTCACAGGCCCCTTGAGGCTGTGCGCGTAGTGGAGCATCTTCTCATACGTTTCCTCAAGCATCGTGTTCAACGCCTTGTCGAGGAGCGTAATACGGCGTTCTTCACTCGTCTCAACGAGGCTGCCCTCTATGAGATGGAAGGCTTCCACGAACTCGAGGTTTGTTTCTCGCCACCGGTCGAGATACGCGTTCAACGCTTCTTTCACTGTTTCATACCTCCCGGCAGCCGTATCCCAGAGGATCTTCTTAAAGTCAAGTGCGAGGGGTGGTGCGATCCTGTCAGCTGCGAATTCCAGGGCGAGTTCGAGATTACTCGTATGCCGCATGAAGCTGACAACGTAGAAGACGGCTTGGACCATCTGGTTCGTCGCGCGGAGACGCATCATGTATGCATACTGCTCGGGGAGTTTGAGGAAGACGCCGACGAGGATCGCATAGATGAGGAGGAAGGGGAGGATGAAGCTCGTCACGTCCTGGAAGATGATAATGCTGAGGAGGAGGCCGGTGAGGATGAGCAGGCCCGGGTAGAGGATGGCCGCACTATACACGCCCGTGGGCGTTGCCTGGAGGTGTGCTTCCTCAAGAATCCTGCTGAGCCGTTCCGCTGTCTTCGCATCAGGCTTGATGCCGAGGAATTCTGCCTGCTTGCAGAGCTTCTCATAGAGGCTCATGCTCCGGGGCAGGTAGTGTTTGCGGAATTCCTCGTAGGCTGCGCTCTGCACGCCAGCCCCACGATGCATGCTGACCAATTGCTGGTAGCGTTTAATAATATCATCAAGCCGTTCCATACGCCACGACACGGGAGTTTTTTGGTTTCATCCTCAGACGCGTATCGGATATTCCTCCCCCCCTCTTCATCATTCTTCTTCTCATTTCTTCCTTCACGCCTTTCTTCCCTCCTTTTTCTTTCTCGTTTCTTTATTTTCCTTCTTTTCCCTTTTATCCGGCCATTCTTCTATCTGGCCATTCTTCTCGGATATGCTCCCTCATTCCCCATACGTTTCTCATCTTAAGCGTTCATCCCTTCCTTATCTTCTTCCCTTTTTTCTTATCCTTAGATCTTATCCATCTCTCTTTCCTCCTGGAGGAGAGGGTTTTGGGGGGATGAAGAGGGATTAGGAGGGTGAACGGTTTAAAGCAGAGGAGAGCCACTATTGATGGATACTGTTTATCCTCGTAAGCGTTGTTTCCGCGTGTATTCTCGCACGGCACGGTCAAGCCAGGCTTCCCATGCGTGGAGGATCTCCTTACTGATAAGCCGTCCATGCTTCTCGCGGACATGCTCGCTGATGAGATGGAACGCGTCATTCGCGCGGATGACGAAGTCTGCCTCGAGGAGGCCTGGGAGGCCGAGCGCATCAGCCTTCTTGACGAGTTTCTCCTTGATCTCGCCGCGGAGGAGGATGTTCTCCCAGACGGCCTCCCAGTTACCCGCCCATTCGCGCACACCCTCCGCGACAGCCTTGACAACCTCGCTCTCCCCCTGGATGAGCTCTGGTGTGGGTTCGAGCATGTCCCGCTCCGCGTTATAGACGAAGAGGTCGACAAAACCATTCTCGAGGAGTGGATCCTGCTCCCAGTGTTTGCGTACCTCGGTGATGCGCACCACCCGACGCCACTTGTGGAGGCCGTCCGCGCTCTTCACGGGCTTGGCGATGACGATGATATCCGTTGCTTTGAAGCTGGTCTTTGGCACGTTGAGATCGTTCACGACGCGATCATACACGCCATACGGGCTGTCACCATGAATGGTGCCTGCCACGACGTTGGCGAGGGCGCCGACACGCATCGCCTCGTACAATGCTCTCGCCTCGGTACTCCTCACTTCGCCGACGATGAGTGCTGAATCACCCAGCCGGAGGCTGGTGCGGATGCCTGCTTCTGCTTCAAGCTCGTTCACACCCCGGCTGAGCGCGGCAGCAACCTTGAGTGATTGGATATTATAGCCGAGTCGGGTGAGGCTCTGGACGGGGAGTTCGAGCGTGTCCTCCACAGTGATGATACGATAGCGGCGCATAATTTCAAGCATGAGGCTGGCGAGGAGGCTCGTCTTGCCCGCGCTCCGTGTTCCCGCGATGAGGAATGTCCTGGCGCCATCAATGAGC
>WAPJ01000079.1 GCA_015520785.1 Candidatus Woesearchaeota archaeon | reverse complement strand
GCGATGAAGCTCACCGTGCCCGAACGCGTCACGGAATGGAATATTGACTATCTCAAGGAGTTCGTGAAGCGTGGGCCGAAGCAGTATCCCGGAGCGAATTATATTATTCGACCGGACGGGCGGCGGCGGAAGATTACGGAGGAGACGATCGAGCAAGTCTTGGAGGAACTCCAGCCGGGGTATATTGTGGAGCGGCACTTGATGAATGGTGATATTAGTCTCTTCAACCGGCAGCCAAGCCTACATCGGAATAGTATGATGGCGCATCGCATCCGCATCCTGCCTGGCAGGACGTTCAGGTTGAATCCGAACGTGTGCGCGCCGTATAATGCTGATTTTGATGGTGATGAGATGAACCTGCACATCCCGCAGACTGAGGAGGCGATGATGGAAGCAGAAGTCCTCATGAGCGTGGAGAACCAGTTGAACAGTCCCAAACATGGCTTGAGCGTGATCGGCCTGATTCAGGATGCGATTAGTGGCTTATACCTGCTTACAAGCACGCCTGACATTCCCCGCGATGAAGCCCTTCGCTTACTCTCTTTTGCAGGAGTAACGGATTATTCCAAGCTCCCCACGGGGGAGACGGTGCATGGGCGTGACGTGTTCAGCGTCCTCCTCCCGGATGATTTTTCATTCACGGGGAAGGACCGGTTAAAGAATCCTGTGAAGATCAGGAATGGCCGGCTCGTAGAGGGCGTGATGGACAAGGCCAACCTGGGTGAGGGCGCTGGCTTGATGCTGCGCATGCTCAACCAGCAGTACGGCCCACAAAAGGCAATGGAGATTATTGGGAGGATGAGCACGCTTGGCATTGCCATGCTCCTGAGCCGGGGTTTTACGATCAGCACGGCGGAAATGGACATTCCCAAGGAGGTTGAGGAGGAGATCCAGCAGCTTATCAGGGAGGCTGACGAGCGGGTTGAACAGCTCATCAGGGAGTATGAGGAGGGCACGCTCAAACCACAGCCGGGGAAGACGGCGCGTGAAACACTGGAAGCACTCATCCTCCACGTCTTGAATGAAGTGCGGAATCGTGCTGGTGAGCTCGTCTATCAGCATTTGAACAGGGAGAATCACGTGTATATCATGGCGCGGAGTGGTGCGCGCGGGAATATTATTAACATCGCGCAAATCGCAGGACTTGTGGGTCAGCAGGCGATGCGTGGCGCGCGCATGACGCGCGGCTACCGGCACAGGACGCTCAGCTGTTTTAAGAAGCATGACCTGGGTGCGGACGCGCATGGCTTCATCCGCAGTAGCTTCCGCAGAGGCTTGAAGCCGCACGAGTTCTTCTTCCAGAGTATCGCGGGTATTGACAGTCTCATGGACACTGCACTGCGCACGCCACACAGTGGCTATCTCTACCGCCGCCTCGTGAACGCCCTGCAGGATGTCAGGGTGGAGTATGATGGCACGGTGCGTGACGCTGCACGACGGATCCTCCAATTCCAGTATGGTGAGGATGGGATTGACGTGGCGAAGAGTGAGGGCGGCCGTTTGAACGTTGATCGGATTCTTGAACGCGTCCTCGGCGGGGAGAAGCAAGAATCATAATGGAGCCTTTGAGGGGTGGATTTGGATGGTTGCGTTGAAGGATCTTGAAGCACGCCTCCCACCGCGCATTGTGGAGGAAGTCTATGCGAAGCTCCCGGCGGATGCTGATGCAAGGCTGAAGAAGAAAGTCTTGGAAGCGGTCGTGGAAGAGTATGAACGCCTCCAGGTCGAGCCTGGTGAAGCCACTGGGATTATCACAGCGCAGAGTATTGGTGAGCCTTCAACGCAGATGACGCTGAACACGTTCCACTTCGCGGGCGTGGCGGAGATGAATGTCACGACGGGCTTGCCGCGTATCATTGAGATTTTTGACGCGCGGAAGGAGTTGAAAACACCCACGATGGAAGTCTATGTGAAGCCCGAGTATAACGAGGCTGGGAAGGTCGAGCAGCTCGCCTTACAGTTGAAGGAGACGGAACTGCAAGACTTGGCGAGCGAGGTAACGCTGAATCTCGCTGAGGGCAGACTTGAAGTACGGCTTGACCGGGAGCGGCTTGAGCGTGCAGGCTTAAAGGTGGAAGAAGTTGCGAAAGCATTGCAGAAGCAGCTGAAGAAGTGGAAGGTCACCGTGGAGGGGGATCTCCTCCTGCTGAGTGGGAAGAGTGGTGATGTGGAATTCCACGAGTTATACCGGGCGCGTGAACGCATCCCCAGGCTCGTGGTGAGCGGGATTAAGGGTATCCGCCAGGTCCTGCCCGTCCGGCGGGGTGAGGAGTATGTCATCCTCACGGGTGGTTCGAACTTGAAGGAGGTCTTCAAGCTTGACTGGGTTGACACGACACGCACCGTGTCGAATGATCTCTACGAGGTGCAGGAACTCCTCGGGATTGAAGCAGTCCGTGAGCTGATCATCCGCGAGGTGGTGAAGGTCTTGGAAGAGCAGGGTATTGACGTGGATATTCGGCATGTCATGCTTGTTGCGGATGTCATGTGCCATGGGAGTAGTGTGAAGGGTATTACCCGCTACGGGGTGATCAGGGAGAAGAGTAGTGTGCTCGCCCGCGCGAGTTTTGAAACAGCGATTAATCATATCATGGAAGCCGCACTTTTGGGCGAGGAGGATCCGATGAAGAGTATCGTTGAGAATGTCATGGTCAACCAGGTCATCCCGATTGGCACAGGCATGCCAAAGGTGAAGACGAATTTTAAACGCGTACAGAAGAAGAAAGCGTGAGCATGGTCATTCTGGGGTGATGTGCGTATGAGTAGTGGTCTGGAACGGATTCGGAAGGCTGCCGAGCAGGGGAGGCTAACGCTTGGCTATGAGACAACGCTCAAAGCGCTCCGCGCGGGCCGCGTGGAGGTTGTCTTCACAGCGGCGAATGCGCCCGAGGAACTCGTTGAGGACGTGAAACACTATGCAGAATTAGCTGGCGTGGCGTATAGTCCGCTCGCTGCGACGAGTGATGCGATCGGCACTGCCGCAAGGAAACAGTATCCTGTGAGTATCATCGGCATCCTCAAGGAGGAATAAAAGAGCGGGAAAAAGGGTTTTTCTGTGAGTGCGTATGGCGCGGAAGATTGATCAGGAACTCTTACAGATCATCCAGATTTTTGATAGGATCACGCATGCACGCTTGAAGGATACGTTCCCAGCAGGGAATGTGCATGTCTTCGTGGTCGAGCCGGGCGAGATTGGCCGTGCCGTGGGGAGGAAGGGCGCGCATGTCAAGCAGCTCGCGAAAGAATTAGGACGGAATATTAAGATTGTTGAGTATTCTCCTCAACTTGAGGTTTTTGTGAAGAATATTATCCATCCGCTCCGCGCCTCACGGATTGAGGTGAGCGAGGATGGGAAGCGTGTCACGATTGTGCCTGTGGATTATTTGACGCGCGGCTTATTGATTGGGAGGAATGCGGTGAAGTTGAAGGAGCATGAGCAGATCCTCAAGCATTTTTATCCCCAGGTGGAGGAATTGCGCATAGCGTATCCTGACGGCTGGGAGGAAGAGCAGAAGAAGGAAGCGGAGAGCGGAAAAGAGGAAGCCGCGGGTGAAGCATAAGTCTTTTAAGCAGTCCTGATGCTTCCTTTCTCGTGTTCCGCCCGTAGCTCAACGGTAGAGCGCTCGGCTGTAGATGTCCCCCAGAATGAAGGGAGATGTTCTCCCTCATGGGATGTTGGGGTTGTGACCAGCCGTTACCGAGAGGTTGCCGGTTCAAATCCGGCCGGGCGGACAATACCCCCTTTTTTCTCTTCTTGTGATACTCGTTTTTATTAGTTCGCCGCATAATCAGTATTAAGAATAGAGGTGAGTGTATAGTAT
>WAPJ01000078.1 GCA_015520785.1 Candidatus Woesearchaeota archaeon | reverse complement strand
GGCGAGGTCGAGACGGCGTTCAATCAGCATGGGATGGAGAAGAAACCCAAAAGTTATAAAGCTTATTATAATAAAATGTTTATAATAAGGATTCTTATAAATTTTGAAGGGGGAAAGGTAAAGGAAGAAAAGGTGAGAAGCAGAGGAGGAAAACCTGTGCGGGGGATGGGATTCGAACCCATGAAGGCGCTTGGCCACACGGCCCTGAACCGTGCCCCTTTGACCGCTCGGGAACCCCCGCGTGAGAGGACGGAAGAGAAGACGATGTTTATAAAAGCAGTGGGCGGGGGAAGAGTCATCCGCCAACTCCCTTTTACTCCCATACTGTTTCTCCAATAGCATCCTCTACACGTCTTCTATTTTTATCCAGTTCTTCTATTAGCACAAAGAAGAAAATGAGAGAAGAAGGCGTAAAAGGAGAAAAAGAAGAGTATCCTTCAGAAAAGAAAAGAGTAGAGGAAGAAAAGAGGAGGAAGGAAGAAGAAAAACACTCCTTACTCGCCTCGCGCTTCGCGAAGACGCTTTTCTACTTCACGCCAGTTGATCACCTGCCAGAAGGCTTCAAGGTAGTCCTTCCGCCGATTCTGATACTTGAGATAATACGCGTGCTCCCAGACGTCAACGCCGAGGAGGGGCGTGTCACCGAGGAGGATGGGATTATCCTGGTTGGGCGTACTATACACTGCAAGCTCCGCATTCTTCGTCCACACGAGCCATGCCCAGCCACTCCCAAACCGCTTCAGAGCAGTCGAGAGGAAGAGGTCTTTGAAAGCGTCAAGACTCCCGAAAGCCTGGCTTAAGGCATTGCGAAGCCAGTCGCTCGGCTCTTGCGGCTGGGGACTGAGGATCTGCCAGAAGAAGGCATGATTCACACTCCCACTCGCATGATTCCGCACGGTCTCACGGATCTGCTCTGGCAGTTCCGCAAGCCGCTTTAATGCTTCCACTGCGGTAAGCGCTTCCCAGGGTGTTCCCTGGATCGTCCTATTGAACGTGTTCACATAGCCATGATAGTGCTTCTCATAATGCACCTGCATGGTGGCAGCATCAATATGCGGTTCCAGCGCATCATACGCGTAGGGGAGTTCAACTGGCGTTTCCATGAGACTGGATGTACCAGCCTTCTCATTTAAGCGTATTGCTTCTCATGCGAGAGTAGGGCTCACAGCGAGGAGAGAAGGAAGGGATACGAGGCGAGGATAGAGGATTCTTCAAGGAGACGAGACACTCCCTTCTCCATTCTCCTCCCTGTGGAGGAGGATAAGCTCTCTATGATAATAATGTATGTGAGAGGGGAAGGACTGTGTGGCCGCGGCGGGTGGAGAGGAAAAGCGTTTCTCACGGATTAATAAAGAAGCCCCTCCTGCCTTGAGCGTATGGTTGAACGCACATTCCTCCTCGTCTGGCATACGCCCAGTCTGATCAAGCCACGGCAGCCAACGTTTAATCGGATGGACAGCCTGGCGCGGAGCATCCAACAAGCCGTCTGGCTCTCACACGGCTTACGCGAGGATGTAATCGTGAAAGCATATTTTACTGATGGAGTGCTGCTCACGCTCACGCCGCGAGACTGGCGGGGTGTGCACGTGGACGAGCGCAGCCTCCTCGGCCAGCTGAACAGCGCGCGCGAAAAGAGGACTCCTGGAATCCGCTATGAGGAAAGGTCCTTCCGAGAAGTACTCGAGGGAGTACAGCCGCCTATCTTCCTCCTTGAAGAGGATGGTCAGCCGCTCGAAGAGAGCATGCTCACGCATAGTGGGACATTCATCCTCGGCGGACCACTCGGCATACCCGAGGATCTAGGATCATTCCTCAAGGAGTATCCGCGCGTCCGCGTCGGGAGGAAAGCGTATCTCGCGTCAAGCGTGATCGCCCATCTCAACATTCTCCTCGACGAACAGGGAGAATAAGGAGGAGTGTGCACCGGCCGGGATTCGAACCCGGATCGCTGCCTTGGAAGGGCAGAATCATAGCCATTAGACCACCGGTGCAGGGGAGTGTGCGGCTGCCGGGATTCGAACCCGGGTCACGACCTTGGGAGGGTCGCATCCTACCACTAGACTACAGCCGCATACCCTTAAGAGAAGACCAGGAGGGGTTTATTATTGTTTCTCCTCACCATCCACGAACGGCCTGACAGCAGTGAGAATGATATCCGCCACCTGGCCTGGCGTTAATCGCGTCGTGTCAATACTCAAGTCGTACTGTCGCACGTCATACAGGTTGATCTGATAGTATTGCGCGTAGCGTTTCTCATCACTCCGCATGCGCGCGAGGATATGCTCATACGCCTCCTCCACGCTCGTGTAGGATTCGCCCTTCCGCTTCGCGAGGTAGATGCGCTCAGCGCCGATGCGTGGATCCACGCTGAGGAAGATTTTGAAACTTGTAGGGATGAAATGCCAGCCGAGCCTGCTGACGAGGATAAAGTTATCCATCGTTGCGCCTAGTTCTTCTTGATACTCATCAACCTCCTTGTCCGTCCAGAATTCCTGCTCGCCCACACGATTGAGTTCCTCAATCGTCAAGCCATGCTCTTCCGCCAGGCGACGGCGGATCTCACCAATCCTCACGATGCGATAGCCGAGCTTCTCATGCAGGATGTCAGCCACGGTATCCTTCCCCGCGCCAGGCATACCACTCAGCGTGAGAATCATTACACGCCTGGTTGTGTGTGGATGTTTATATGGCTTATTTTTCCAGTCTGAGAGGATTCCCTTCCAGGGAGGAGGGTAGGGAAAGCGAAGGCGTGCTTCTCTTCAAGCGCCAACGGGGGAGATGAGAACGCGTCCCGATCAGTCTCCGGACGAGGAGGGTGTGTGAAGAGAAATGGGGGAAGGAGAGAAGAGGGAAAAGCAGAGGATGATGAAAGTGGGGAAGGTGAGAAGGATGAAGAGAAAGAAAAGGGAATGCATGTGGAAGAAAGGAGGAGAGGAGTTTTATCCGCTTTACACCTTTACTCCTCTTCCTTCAAGTCTTCCTTTGCATGCTTCTCGTCTCTCACATCGTCTCGTGCGGGTGAATGCTTCTCCTTCTGAATGATTCTCTTCTTCTCCTGCTGTTCCTGCTGGAGGATAAGGCTGATCATATCAGCGAAGGCTGGGCGTGTGAGGAAGACGCCGATGGTCAAGCCTGCAATGGTGATGAGCGCGAAGCCCTTCAGCAAGCCTGCGCCAGCGCTGAAGAGGAAGATCATCGTCACGACCGTTGTGAGATAACTCCCCAGGATGATGTCAAACGCATTCTTAATCTTCTCAAGCATGCCCCGTGTTCTTTCTCTCCTCCCACGCAATGCTTCCTGGAGGATGACGATCTGCGTGTCCACACCAGTGCCAAGCGCGATGATCAGGCCTGCGAAGGCTGCGAGGTCCAAGCTCCACTGGATGAGCACGGCAAAGCCGAGGAGGAGGATGAGCTCGGAGAGGATTGTGAAGAGGACTGGGAGGGCGAGCTTCAGGCGGCGATACGCGAGGATGACGACGAGCGTGACGGCGAGGAATGCGGCGATACCAGCGTATAATGCATTCCGCAAGAATGCTTGGCCGAGCCGTGGACTGATCGTATCCACCTTGACAACGTCAAGCTTCACTGGCAGGCTGCCAGTCTCGAGGAGGACTTGGAGTTGGCGCATCTGTTCGAGCGCGTTCTTCCGCGCCTCGTCCTGCGATCTGCCGGTTCCACTCCCCGTGATCTGAATGTCAGTGAGCGGCTGGCCGCGCAAGCCTGCCGCGATCCGCAGGCTGTCCATGAGCGTCCCATCCAGGTAGAGGTCGAGTGTCGCGTTCAAATATCCCCCATCCGGGCCTGGGATGATGCTCAGGTTCCGTGTGAGTGCTGCTTGGCGTTCCGCGGCTTGTGGGCTGAGACGGATGCTAAAATAGAAGCTGCACGCCCATCCTTCAGCCGTAGGCTGGCAGCCGCGTCGCGGGTCAATACCCGAGCATTGTGCCGTCTTACAGACGTAGGTAATATCATTCTCTTCGCTCGTAAAGACAGTGATATTGTTGATTCTTGCTTCAAACTTCCCCTGCTGTTGGACGATACGCACGAGCTGCTGGCTCGTCAAGCCCGCCATTTCAATAATCACGTATTGCTGCCCGTCCAAGTCTCGCGCAGGCCGGATGGTCACGTCCTGCAATCCAAAAGCATTCAAACGCTGCCTGAGGCTGTCAAGCACGCGCTGATACGTATCCTCATCCACGTGTTGTGCGAGTTTGAGCATGACGCGTGTCCCACCCGCCAAGTCCAAACCAAACTGCAAGTTACTCCTGGGTGCGGGCGCGATGCTCAGGCCAATACTCTCATACGCAGTCTCATTCGCGGGGAGCATGACACTATACACGCCCGTATTCAATGTGAGGATGACCGTCGTATTCCGCGCGGGGGTGAAGGAGAGCGCGGCATAATAGTCCTCAGGAGTCCGAATAGTAAAAGTAGAACCATTCTCCAGCGTGATCCGCTTAATCAGGGGGAGGGATAATGGCTGAGCGCCAGGAGGAATACTCAGGCCGGCCCGCGCGGCAGGACTGTCAGGCGTGACCGCGGTAATGGCAACACCCGACCGCCATGGCTCGGGACGGATGAGGAAGACTGCCAGGATGAGGAGGATGAGGAGGATGAGCATCCTCGGCTTCCGCAAGAATACGCTGAGACTCACTGCTTCTCACCCCGCGCCCGCACATACCGGTAGAGGAGGATGGCATTCACACTCCACGTGTTCAGAATATCCAGGACGAGCCCGATCAGAATGATCAGGAAGATCTGATCCAAGACAGGATGCTTCGCAATCAGCAGTCCCGCAAGGGCAGCCGCAATACTCGTCACGCTCATCAGAATACCTGTCGTGAACGCGGAGCGGAGACGCTCGTCTAAGCTTCCCTCCTTCCGCTGGAGGAGTTTCTTCGTCAAGAGGATGTCCGTGTCAACACTATACCCGAGGAGCATGAGGAACGCGGCAATCCCCGCCGCGGAGACGGGAAGATTCAGGAGGTTGATGATGAAGAGCGTGCCAAGCATGTCCGCCACGGCAGCATAAATCACATACACGCTTGGGAGGGGGATGCGGAAGAGGAAGAAAACCGTCAGGCTCATCGCAATAAACGCGATCAGCAACGCGCGGAGGAGTTGCGCATAGAAGCTCTTCCCCAGGCTCGCGCCCGTGAGTTGAATACTAATATCATCCTCACTAAGACCGGTGAGTTGCGTGATAAGAGAGACTGCCTGCTGGATGGCGTCCTGCGAGTCATTCCGACTCTCAAGCGTATAGAGGACTCCCTGAGGCGTGACACTCTCACGGATGATAACGTCAGGCAGGATAGCGCGGAGCCGTGAGAAGTCAACCTCACGCGGAACCGTGAAGGAGAGGCTTACCCCGCCCGTCAGGCTAATATCCGGATGGAATGGCATGCCCGTGGAAAGCGTGAAGAAGATCGTATGCGCAAAAGCCACAAGGGTGAAGAGGATCATCAGCCAGAAGGAAAACCCTGCAAGACGCAGATATGCTTTCAACCACATGGAGACACACGGCACACACGAATGGTTTAAAAGGATTATGGGAGGCTCCGCTGGCTCCAATTCCCATCCACAAGCGTGTAGAGCAGTGTCTCATTCCGCGAGAAGAGAATAATCCTCACCCCGCCCGCCAGGCTTGCCTTCACCCGCACGGGAGGCGTATCAAGCCGGAGAGGAGGAAGCGCGAGGGAAGTATTCCCAACCAGACTTGTCAACGTCACATTAAGACCATCCCCCACCCAGCGCACAGAGAGAGCAGTAGATTCATTCACCGCCACATCCCGCAAGAAAGGCTCCAAGCCATAATCAATCAGCCGGGTGATATCCTCCAAACGATACCCCTCCAGCGAGTCCGCAGACAAGGCACGATACGCATACGAGGCGTTCTTAGCATAATCAGCCACCGCCGAGCGAGACGCATTCACCGCGAACAATGCGACAGACACATTCCCACCCCAACCACTCGAAGACTCCAAACGACGCACACGCCGATCCAACTCACCCAAACCACGCACCACCAACGGCACCAAACCAGAATAGGATACGGACAACAAACCCGTCGAAGGATCACGCCTCACAGCCAACGGGAAGACACGCAGCACGTCCTGCGCACGAAAACCAACAAAAGGACCAGCCACACCCAAACGACCAGCCAACGCATCACCAACACGAACACCACGAGACCCCAAAAAACCAGAAACAAGAGGATCAGACAACACACACCGCACAACACCCCAATCAACAAAAGACACATTCACCACCCCACCCAAAGAACGACCACCCAAACACCCCAAGACACGAGACCGCACAGACGAGTTCAAAGAATCCCACGAATCAACAAGAACCCTCCAACCCCACAACAACTCACGCTTATTATAATCAAGACTAAACACGATCGGCTCCAAACCCACCAAACCCCCCAACACACTCCCACCCACACCACTCACATTCACCTTCACACGCACATCCGAATTCTGCGTCACCGTACCCGTAAAATACCCATTCCCCACCACATACAACGCCTCAGAAGGCGAAGACGAACCAATACCCACATAACCATTCCCCGTCACCATAGAAAGAATCATCCGATCAGCACCCGTATCATCAACAAAACGAAAACCAAACGTATTCCCACTATTAAAACCATCCAAAAAACCAACACTCAAATTCCCACGCCGACCATCATGCACAAAAACAATACGCGGATTATCATCCTCATTCAAATCATCCGGATCAGCCTCCAAAAACAACTCCGCATCACCAGAAGAAGCCAAAACATGCAACAAACCCAAAGGACTACTCACACCAACACCCAAACGACCAGACGACGTCAGAATCATCCTATCCACCAAAACATGCTCGGAACCATTCCACTTCACCAAACTAAAACGCAAATTATCACTCCCCTCATTATCACCCCAAAACAAGACACTATCCAAATCATCAAACGTCGAATAATCACCATCACGATCATACAAGCCCAAACCAACAAAATCATTATCACCCTTACGAGAAACAAGAAGAGAACCACGACGACCCGAAACATTACCCAAACCCCAAACCGACGCACTATCAGAATACACATCCAAAGAATGAGAAGGACTCACAGTACCAATACCAACCCTATACCCGAAATACACATCACCCGTATCAGGATTCACATCCATCACATTCCAAAGAGTAGACTGCCCAGACCGACTAATACCCAACTCCAAATGATCACCACTATCAATATGCCACCTCACACTCGTATTCGGATGAAACCACGTCATCATATCAACATTCGTATCATTAGACGTCCGCAACGCCAAAGGAGTACCAGAAGAAGAAACATCCAGACTATAAGCCGGATTCACCGTACCAATACCAACCCTCCCATTCCCATCCACGCGTAAACGCTCAACACCACCCGTAGAAACAGCAAAAACATTCTGCGAAGGATTAAACAAACCAGTATTGTTATCATCAGAAAAACTCACCGCGGGCATACTCGCATCCCCACGAAAACGCGACCGCAAAGCAAGAAACTCATTCCACGACCAGGGCGTCAAAAACCGATTCACAGGAGCAAAATCATCACCCTGACCACCCGCACGCAACCAGAACATCTCACCCCAATACACAGGAATACTCAGCTCACTCGACACGTTCAACGTCACACGCACATACCGCCGCCACACATTCCCCACACCCCCACCAGTCGCCGCATACAAATACTGCCGATTAGTCCAAACATTCCCCGACCAGTTCAACAAGACAACATCATCAGACGAAAAATTACTCTCATTACTCGCCTCCAACAAAACCTCATACACACGATCGAGACCATAATTATTCCGCAACACAAAAAAACCATTCACATGCGTCGGCCGGCCAAGATCAAACGTAAAACGATACTTCACCACACCCACAGGATCATCCGTCATAACAAGATTATCAACCCGGTCCGTCAAACGCCACCACGGCCACCGATCCGTCACATTCTCCCACACACCCAGCGACGCATTCCACCGCTCCACCAAGAGAGGCTTCCGAAACGCTAACAAGTCCTCACCCAACCATAACGGCAACAAACCCCCACTATACAACCCATTATACGAACTCGAAAAAACACTCCCAGGTCCAACAACCAGCGGTGCATTAGAACCATTCTTCACAATAATAAAACTCCCATTCACACTAAAATCCCCACCACCAAAATCACCACCCAGCACGCCAGGCTTAATCTGCTCGGCAGGATGCCAAACGAGCGGCGTGGCTGCAAAAACGAGGGGGAGGAAAAACGCTAGGAGGACGAGCACTACCCGCCTCTTCATACGCCCAACCATTCCTCTTCCTCTTTTTTAATTTTATGGTAGCGTGATTTGCTGGGGGGTGGATTTTCATTCTTTTTTACTCCTTCCACGTTCGTGAGTCTGGATGTGATTCTCTTTCCCTGTATGGTGGATTCGTATCGCTTGTGCATGCTGAGCGTCTTACTCTACTACGTGTCCCGTGTTGCCTAGTGGAGAGACTTCTGGCCCATCATGGAGGATGAGATATTCTCTTTCATTTCCCCATAAGGAAAGAGTGAAAGGATAAGGGATGGAGAGGAGCGTATGCGGGGGAGAGGAGGGTGATGCATTGCTCGCCTCGCGATGAGAGGAGAGGAGGAGTCTTGTCTCTCCCTCCGCATGGCTTTTAAGAGGAATGCTTCTGCTCACGTGGTGTGACTTGGCATGCGTGTTCACGTCACATGGTATGGGTGTAGTGCAAGCCAGCAGGATGCACTCCTCATGCAAGCCTTGCTGCGCGAGGCGGGCGTTACGCTTGTAGGCGAGGAGGATGCGGAGGTTGTCGTAGTGAATACGTGCACGGTGAAAGGCCCTACAGAGCGGAAGATCCGCCGGCATGCGGATCGTCTCCTCAAGCGTGGGAAGCGTCTCGTCCTCACCGGCTGTCTCGTAGAAGCCGATCGCGCCCTAGAAGAAGCGTATCCTGAAGCATCACTCCTCAGCCCCGACTGGATTGACCACATCCCAGAAGCAGTAGGCGAGCGGAGGATCCTGCGGGGGAAGCGTCACCTCGCCAAGCCAAGCTTGCCGAGCCTCCGCATGCCAGCCTGGCGGAGCATCCTGCAGATCGCGGAGGGGTGTGATAGTGCCTGCAGTTTTTGCAGTACCAAGCTTGCCAGGGGGCATATTAGGAGTGTTGAGGAGGAGCTTATCCTCGACCGTCTCAGGAGGGATGTGGCGGATGGCGTGGTTGAAGTCTGGCTGACAAGCCAGGATAATAGCGCGTATGGTGTTGATACTGGCATGCCACGCTTGCATCGTCTGCTTAAGCGTATCAACCGCGTGGAGGGAGCATTCTGGGTGCGGAATGGCATGGGAAACCCGCACAATTATCTCAAAATCTTGGATGAGATACTCCAAGCCTATGGTGAGGGTCTTGGCAGGCTGTACCATTTCCTCCACCTGCCAAGCCAGTCAGGAAGCAACAAGGTCTTGAGGGATATGCGACGGCAGTATACGCGTGAAGACTATCTGCGTATCGTCAAAGCGTTTCGTGAACGCTATCCCTGGTTGACGCTCATGGATGATATCATTATTGGCTTCCCCACGGAGTCGGATGAGGATTTTACCGCGACACTCAGCCTCCTCAAGGAAGCAAGGCCGGACATGGTGAACCGGAGCAAGTATTGGCCTCGCCCCTTAACACCTGCAAGCCGGCTCCCCCAACTCCCCGGTGAGATTGTCAAGAAGCGGAGCCTCCGGTTGAAAGACGTCGTGGATGAGATCGCGCGCGAGCGGAATAGGGCCTGGCATGGCTGGCATGGACGCATCCTCATCACCGAGAAGGGAAAAGAAGGAACACTCATGGGACGGAACTTCGCCTATAAGCCCGTCGTGATCAGGATACGTGATGCGAGAGAAAAAGGTCTTCTCAAGGAGGATGAGCCGGGAGAAAAGCTCATTGGCCGCTGGGCGTGGGTTGAAATCACGGGGAGTAAAACCCTCTACCTGGAGGGGAGGATCGTCCAGCCTGACGATCCAGGATTACGCG
Source organism: Candidatus Woesearchaeota archaeon (assembly GCA_015520785.1). Lineage (GTDB taxonomy): Archaea > Nanobdellota > Nanobdellia > Woesearchaeales > WAPJ01 > WAPJ01. Next base: position 1,267 of record WAPJ01000078.1, on the reverse strand, counting down.
AGCATGCATTCCCACGTGTGTAAGAAAGAGTGAGTATGATAGCAGGGTTAAGATGAAAGAATACTTATAAGCAAGGAGGCTTATTAGCCATAAGGGGGATGAGAGAATGATACGAATAGCGTATGATATGGATGTCGACGTGCTTCTCATCCACTATAGGCATGCTCCTGTAGCGTATAGTGAAGAAGTGGAAGAAGGAGTCATCATTGATTATGACGGGGAGGGGAGGATTGTGAGTGTTGAGATTCTCAATCTCTCCAAGCGGGAGCATGTCAAGTTTCCCATGGGAGTCTCACGCGTGTTTTCTCTCTAAGGTGATGCTCCTCCCTCTTCATCCCCCCTGCACATGCTCTTCTCATATATGTCTTTATCCATAGGAAGAAAGTGGATTCCTATCTTGAAGGAAAGGGATGAAAAAGCGTAGACGCTAGGGAATCCGAGGAGGGAAAGGAAAAGAAGGAACGGTTAGGGGGAAGACTGTGAGGAGGAAGGGGCTTTTATTCTTTCAGCTTCTCATCATACGCTCCCGCGTCTACTTCCTCAGTCACTTGGGCTGCTGGTTTGCCGTCAATCGTAATACCCATACTCCTCGCGGTGCCGAGGACTTCCTTCACCTTGGCCTTGAGCGTTGCGCCGAGGAGGCTGTCACCCTTCGTCCGGGCTATTTCAATGATCTGCTCGAAGCTCACATTCCCCACGTGTTCCGCCTTGGGATTCCCACTGCCCTTCTGCACACCAGCAGCCTTCTTCAGGAGGGCGCTCGTGGGCGGCGTGCCGATGATGATCGTGTATTCTTTCGTCTCCGTGTCAACCTCAACCGTCACGGGGACTTGCATGCCCTTCAAGCTGGCTGTCTTCTGGTTAATCTCGCTGACGATCTTACCAATATTCACGCCTAAAGGCCCGAGGGCTGGGCCGAGGGGTGGTGCTGCTGTCGCCTTACCACCCTCAATGAGGACTTCTACGCGCTGGGTTGCCATAGGATCATCACAAGCAGCCAGGCACCCCCAGGGGTTTTTTAAGGCTTATTCTTTGGGAGGGGCTTGATGGGAAGGGTCTTCTCAGGCATTCTTCCCGCTTCTTCAACCATCCCATCCTCCCGCTCAGCGCCTCAATAAACACGCCTATCCCTCCATCTCATTCGTCCGCATCAACCCATACTACTTCTCCACAAGACCACAGTCCTCACGGAGGAAGGGAAGAGAGGGTTAAGTGGAGGAGTGGAGGGTAGCGCATCCTAAGAAAAGAGGAGGGGGAGGGAGGGGAG
>WAPJ01000077.1 GCA_015520785.1 Candidatus Woesearchaeota archaeon | reverse complement strand
ACGAGGAAGATGAGAGTGCGGGAGCGGAAGGAAAAGAGGAGGAGAAAAACAAGCATACGTCTCCCTAAGCGGTTTCTTCACCGCTCATCCTCTTCACCTACCCTTCCATTCTTTATTCTCCCTCATCCACCATGAGAAGAAACGAAGAAAAAGGGAAAAAGCCTCTGAAGAGGAGATTCTGCAGGAAGGAATATGAGAAGAAGGAAGAAGAGAGTAAGTGAAATAAGGAGGAGAATTTAAGAGAGAAGGAGGGAATGAGAGAAGAGACGGAAAGGGGGAAAAGAGTGTTGCTCACATTTCCTCTAGCACGTCGAGTGCGAGGAGTCTTGCGAGGAAGCTAAGGATTTCCATTGTCTTCCTTGTAAGGATGAGACGGAAGTGTCGCTTATCCTCACTCGCCTTGAGAATAGGGAGGGTATGGTATAATTCGTTGAAGGCTTGTGCGACGCGCATGCTCTGCTGCGCGATACTACTCGGCTTGAACTGGCTGATAGCATCGGCAACGCGGCCTGGCGTGTCAAGCAGCGTGAGGATGAGCTTCTCCTCGAGCGGATGGAGGGTGCCCGGATAGTCTTCCAGGTGGGATGATACTTCGCCAGCCTTGCGGAGGATGCTCTTCGCACGGGCGATCGTATAGAGGAGGTAGGGGCCGGTCTCACCGTCAAAACTCACGCTCTCCTCCGGGTGGAAGGTCACGTCCAACTGGCGGTTAGGCTTGAGGAGGTAGAAGAGGATAGCGGCTTTCGCAATGGCATGCGCACGCCGTTCTGCTTCACTATTCTCAAGCTGTGGATGCCGTTCTCGCACTCCCGCGAGAGCCATCCGATGGACTTCCGCGTACAGGTCGTCAGCCTCAACAACCCGTCCTTCACGACTCTTCATCCTCCCCTCGGGGAGGAGGACCATGCCATACGAGACGTGAATATTATCCTCCACGCGGTTAAACCTGAGTTCTTCCAGGATTTGGAAGAGGATCTTGAAATAGGCATTCTGCTCGCTGCCGACGATGAACGCGTACTTGTCCGCATGATAGTCCTCCTCCTTCGCATAGGCGAGCGCGAGATCAGTCGTAATATACACTGCTGTCCCATCCGCGCGGAGGATGACCTTCCGCTGCCCCTCAGCCTCGAAGATAATATTCCCCTTCTCGTCGCGCGTGAAGATTCCCTCCTCCAATCCTTCTAATGCGATCTGCTTGCCACGCTCATAGAGGTCACTCTCATAATACTCTTTATCATGCTGGAGGCCGAATGTCGCATACGTTTCACGGAAGCCTTCCAACGCCCAGTCTCTCAGCTTCCGCCAGAGGGCTCTCACGCTTGGATCACCAGCCTCCCACTTGCGGAGGAGCTCATAGGCTTCCTCCTCCCATTCGGGATGCGCTTCCTTATGCTTCTCATACAGGACATAGTATTTTCCGACGAACGCGTCACCCTTCAAGCCCTCATCCCGGGGCGTCCTCCCCTCTCCTAGATGCTGATAGGCGACCATGACCTTGCTCATGGCAATGCCACGATCATTATTCAAGTTCACCTGATAAACCGTTTGGCCGGCTGCCTGGAGCATGCGCGTGAGGCTCATGCCAAGCGCGATATTCCGCAAATGCCCGAGATGGAGGGGCTTGTTCGTATTCGGACTGGGATATTCAATCACCCAGCGTAGAGCATCAGCCTCAAGCATTCCTTCTGGTTGGAGGCTGAGTGCCTCGCGGGCGAGGAGATCGTGTGCGAGCGTGAAGTTCACGTAAGGCCCAGCGGCTTCCGCGTTGAGAACATGCTCCGCAGTGCGAGCATGCTCGGCAAGCTCACGGGCAATCTCCACGGGTGGCTTCTTGAAACGCTTCGCGAGGGGGAATGCGGGAAGAGTAAGATGCCCGACGCCCTCCAGGCGGGGCTTCTCGAGGAGTGAGAGGATGTCTTCTTCCGTCAAGCCTACGAGTGTGAGGACGCGTGCAAGCTCTCTTGCAAGGACGCGTTTAACACGGTCAAAACCCTGCTGTGGTGTCACGCTCAGATACATTCCCCATTTCACCCTGTCCCCTTCACACTGTCTTTTCGCGTTCGAGAAGCGTGAGGATCCGGTCACGCTCCGCTTCACGATCCTCCCAGCTGAAAGCCTCGCGGAGGACGTCTCCGAGTGTTTCTGCGGGGATGATCCTGATCTTCCGCCGCTTCGCGCGTGGGAGGATGATATCCTTCACATTCTGCGCGGGCACGATCACCGCCTTCAGCCCTGCATCCACCGCGGCCTCGACCTTGGCGGATACGCCGCCAACGGGGAGGACGTGGCCGCGCACGCTCAGGCTGCCCGTCATGGCAACATCCTGCCTGACTGGAAGCTTTTTGAGCGCGCTGATAATCGCAACGGCAGCCGCGATGCTTGCACTATCACCCTCCACGCCCTCATGCGTCTGTAAGAATTGGAGATAGATATCATATGCTTTCAAGTCTTCGCCGAAGAGCTTCTTCACCAGGCCAGTCACATTAGTAATCGCCTCGCGAGCAATCTCCCCCAGCTTTCCCGTAGCATGCACACGACCACCCTCCCTGCTCAGGCTGGGCGTGACTTCTGCTTCTAATGCGAGGATGATCCCACTCCACGCTGCGGGACGGCCGATCACGGCAAGCCCGTTCACACGCCCAATACGCGTCCCCCTTGTGACGATCACCTCATACTCCTTCTTCTGCTCGATATACTGATCAGCAATCTGCTCTTCCAACGGCCGTGCGAGACGCTTTGCCCTTTGCACGTGCACGGCTTCAACCAGCCGTGCGCCCTCCTCACGCGCCAAGTCGCCAGCAGCGCGTACCAATCCCCCAAGCTCGCGGAGGCGGAGTGTGAGATGCCCCTTCCGATTCGCCCTCCGCCGTGCCTCCTCAATAATCGCTTCAACAGCCTCACGCGTGAAGTGGGGAATCCGCCCGTCCTTCGCGACTTCTTGCGCGACGAACACGGCAAGCTTCCACTGATTCTCGGGCGTGTCAGGCATTGTCTCACGCATATACACTTCATACCCATACCCGCGGATACGACTCCGCAATGCTGGATGCATCTGCTGGATGTTCTCATAATTCCCCGCGGCGACGAGGATAAACTGGCAGGGCACTGGCTGCGTGCGAACAATAGCGCCCGCGCTCCGCTCACTCTGCCCCGTGATCGGATACTTCCCCTCCTGCAATGCCGTGAGGAGTTCCTGCTGCGTGTGTGGTTGGAGCGTGGCAATCTCATCAATAAAGAGCACGCCCTTATGCGCCTTATGAATCATGCCCGCGACGACACGCTCATGCGCTGGCGTTCCCAAACCCCCCGTCTGGAAGGGATCATGCAAGACATCCCCCAAGAGGGCGCCGGCATGCGCGCCAGTCGCATCATAGAAGGGCGCCTTATCCCGACCACAATTATCCACGATCAGTTTTGGCGTGAGCTGCTTCCGCTGGCGTTGCATCATGCCCTGACTCACGCTGAAGGCCATGAGCATGAGCATGCCCGCGAGGAAGAACGTTGCGAACATGATCGCGCCCACGAGCATGCTCTGCGAGAGACGCGTATAGTATTGGAAGGCCCACCAGGGGAGGATGAGCGCGGCTGCGAGAATGATCAGCTGGAAGTTGAACCCCTGCTGGCGCATGGCTTCCAGCTTCGCCTTCCGAACGATTTCCTTCCCTTCACACGCGGGCACGGTTTTGATGATCGGCTCATTCTCATCATCCGGGTTCGGATAGACGAGGATATCAACGAGATCCTCCCGGGGGAGGAGTTCCGCGAGGGCGAGGCCGAGCATGCTCTTCCCCGTTCCCGGCTCACCGATAAGCAGCACGTGACGTCGCTGCTCGGCAGCCTTGCGCATGATCTCAACCGCATGCTCCTGTCCGATCACCTGGTCGATCAAGCGTTCGGGAATAGGAATGTCAGCCGTGGTCGTGATATCCCCTAATCGTTTTGGCATGCGCGTTTGAAGAGCCTTCTTCCCGCTCGTACGCGTCGTGCCGCGTGAGCGTCTGAGGGGTTCAAGCCGTACCATGCGTGGAGGAGAAGGACACAAGAAGGATATTTTAAAAGTAGGGTTTGAGGAGAGGGAAAGGGTTACCCATCATGAAAAGAGAGGGGCACTAAGGGAGGAATACGCTCGTTCTTCTAACGAGTCCTCTACCCTTACTAGTATCTCTCACACTTAATGGAACAATCAAAGAGGAGAATAAGGGGTAAGGAGGAGAACTTGTAAGAAAAGATTGGAAGGGAAAAGAGGGTTGTGTGATTAGCGGTGGAGGAGCTGGTTCACGCCATCCCACGTGTCAAGGATGTATGGGAGGAGGGGCTGTATGGCGAGATACGTTCCCGCAGTGGCTCCAACAGCACCGAGGAAGGTAAGTGAGGCTTCCTTCACGCGGTATGGGAAGCTTCCAATGAAGTCCCACATCCATCCACGCGTTAGAGACGCCTTCCTGCCAGAGTACGTTAGATCAGCGTGCTGAGAGGAGGATAAGGCCGTGTCATCTCCACTAGGAGGTGTTTCAAGTCTCTCTTCGAGTGATGGCGAGCGTTGAGAGGGGGAAGCTGATTGTACGGGAGGCGTCCGGAAGAAGTCGATAAGCGTGGGGAGGCCTATCCCAATGGCCGCGATGAACTCGTACGTGGGCATACTCCTGAGAGTATGCTGAAGAGATTCTGGCAGGTAGGATGTAAGCGTGGGGAAGAGGTCTCCCGCAGGAGTCATCCCACTCCCTGTCGCGGTGAGAAGCCCTGCAAGTGCGCCCAGGGCGACTGATTCACCGGGAATACGCATGGAGCATCACCCCAATGCGGAGAGGTCAAACCCCTTCTTCCTTTTAAACTCTCTTATGGAGGAGTGTCAGGAAGGAGGAGTAAAAACCGTGAGAATGAGAGGGGATGCCCTGGCCGGGATTTGAACCCGGGTCTCCGCCTCGAGAGGGCGGAATGATAGGCCGGACTACACCACCAGGGCACTAAGCTAGGGGCAGCACAGAGTTGTTTAAAAATACTATGGCTGGGAGTGGATGGATGCGTGTCTCAGCATGCTCGGCTTCTGGAACTCGTAGGGACTCTGCTTGAGGAGGCGTGGCACGTCTTGATGATCCGGCCCGTGCTGGGCGATGAGCGTGACAACCACTCCTGCTGGAGGGTATGCTGCTGCGAGCGTGAGGACGACGCCCAGCCGCGTGAGGAAATCGTACAGTGTGGGCGTGATTGTCTTACGGAGGGGTTGGAAGTCCTGCTCGACACGCTCACTCAAGGGTCTCTCATGCTGATAGATCATTTTCTGAGGTGTGAGCTGGCTTATTCTGCTGAGGGGACTGCTCGGGATAATCCTCTCATCATTAACCGCTTGGAGGATGTGAAGGGCATACTCTGCGAACAGCCGGCGGAGGACTCCTTCCCCCTGCTGAGCATACTGCGTGGCAAGCCAGGAGGCATACGCTTTTGGATGGAGTGGTGAGGAGAAGAGACGCATAATTTCTTCTTCAGACACGCTTCCTGGCGCGGGGAGTTCTCCCCGGATAATCCGTGCATTCACGTGATTGCTAAAATAG
>WAPJ01000076.1 GCA_015520785.1 Candidatus Woesearchaeota archaeon | reverse complement strand
GTGCTCCAGGCGAGTGTGGCTCCTGCAAGCTTGAGGAAGCCTCTTCTCGTCATACGCATACACTTCACCCCTTCTCGCTTCGCTTTCTTAACCCTTTCCCCCATTTTTCTTCACTCTCCCTCAGAGACGCATAGCCTCCTCTTTTTCTCCTTCCCTTATCTTACATCCCTCCTTTTCCTCCTCATACTCTCCTTCTTTTCATCCAATCGAAGCATCTTCACCAATCAGAAGGAGAAGAGAGGAATAAAACCTTTACATCCCCATCCCTCCTCTCCCATGAGGAGCCTCTTTCATCCGCTCCCTTTCCCATTATCCTTTTATATTCTCTTCCCCCTCTGGTAGGGCATGCGGATCAGCGAGCTCCCCGTTGACGAGCGGATAAGAACCATCCTCCGCGAAGAGGGGCTTGAAGCATTACGCCCGGCACAGGAGAAGGCAGTCCGGGCAGGACTCCTCGAGGGCGAGAATATTCTCGTCGTCACTCCTACTGCTTCGGGGAAGACGCTTATCGCCGAGCTCGCGCTCATCACCCACGCGCTCAAGGGGAGGATGGGCGTGTATATTGCACCGCTCAAAGCACTCGCAGCGGAGAAGCATACGCTCTTCCAGAAGCGCTACGCGCGGCTGGGCGTCCGCGTCACGCTTAGTATTGGCGAGTATGACACGCCACCCTCACACGTGCAGCGTGCGGACGTGCTCATCACCACGAGCGAGAAGCTTGATGCTTTGCTGCGGCATGACATGCGCTTCGCGGAACGATTGGGCGTGGCCGTGTTTGACGAGATCCATCTCGTCCAGGATCCTCAGCGTGGACCGGTGGTTGAGATTCTTGCAACGCTGCTCAAGCAGCGTGGCGTGCAGCTCATCGGCCTCTCGGCAACGATTGGGAATCCTGACGAGCTGGCACGCTGGCTGAATGCTCGGCTCGTGCGGGACGACTGGCGGCCCGTCACGCTTGAACGAGGCATTCTCATCCCCACGGGTAAGGGTGTTGAGGCTCGCGTGTATGCGCGTGACGGTCCAGGGGAGGAGTGAGAAAGTAGTGTTTTATCCTCATAATCTGCTTTTCTCTCTTCTCCTGTGTTACGTCCTGTAGGATGGATGCTCTCCTAAAAAGAACATCCTCTATTTTACCAATGAGAAGCGTGTGTGGGAGAAGAATATTGGAAGGATGCCACATCAGAGAAGCCGCTCTCTTCTCATATCTCCTTCTTCTTTCCTTGGATGAAACTGAAAGATAGATCTTGCATGGGAGGAGGGGGAAATAGACGGCCTGAACAACCATACTCTTCTTACTCTTCATGTGGGAGCCCGTAGGGGAGTTGATACTCGTCCTCCAAGCGGAGGAGCTGATTATACTTTGCCGTCCGCTCACCACGCGCTGGCGCGCCAATCTTGATCATCCCCACGCCCAATCCGGTGGCGAGATCAGCGATGAACGCGTCCTCACTCTCACCCGACCGATGGCTTACCATGACACCCCTCTCATTCCTTACTGCGTACATGCTCGCAATCAGTGCTTCCGTCATCAGGCCCGCCTGGTTCGGCTTGAGGAGGAGAATGTCAAACGCGTCCCGCCGGAGCATGTCCGCGACGCGTGCAGGCTGGCTGACCGTGAGATCATCCGCCACGATCCGCGTCCTCCCCCTCAACTCTCTGCGTAAGCGAGCATACCAGCCGGGAGCATTCTCATGGAATGGATCCTCGAGACTATACACGTTGAATGATCGTGCCAGGCCTTTATACCAGTCGATGAGCTCGTCAGGAGTCTTCCACACGCCCGGCGCGATCTCATACGCGTCCCGCTCCGCATGATAGAATTCGCTCGCGGCAGCGTCAATCGCGAAGCGGACCTCGCGCTTCCAGCCGGCAGCATCCCGCGCTTCTTCCAAGAGGCTTAACGCTTCTTCCGCTGTCGTAATGCTGGGTGCGAAGCCACCCTCATCCCCCACGCAGTCCGACCCATACTTCCGCTTCACGATCCGCTTGAGCGTATGGTATGTTTCGCTTACTGCGCGCACGGCTTCCGTTAGGCTCTTCGCGCGGACGGGAGTAATCATGAATTCCTGCAGCTTGAGGGGGTTGGCCGCGTGCACGCCACCATTCAGCACGTTCGCGAAGGGCACGGGAAGCCTGGCTTCACGCTTCACATAACTCGTTAAATGCACCCACTGGTAGAGTGGCGTTCCCGCTTGGAGTGCGGCAGCACGCATGGCCGCCATGCTCACACTAATCATCATATTCCCACCAAGCTTCTCCTTGAATGGTGTGCCATCCAACTCGCGGAGCGTCGTGTCAATATCCTCCTGCTGGAAGATACTCATCCCCTTGAGTCTTTTATCAATGAGCCGGACTTTCCTTAACGCTTTGCTCACGTCCATCCCATACCAGCGTTTCCCACCATCCCGGAGTTCGCGTGCCTCGCGTGAACCAGTGCTCTTCCCGCTTGGTGCGATGGCAGTGGCACGCACCCTGCCAGTCGTGATGATCGCTTCTATTGTTGGATGGCCGCGCGAGTCAAGCACGCGCCGCGCCTGCACGCTCCGAATACGCTCATCATC
>WAPJ01000075.1 GCA_015520785.1 Candidatus Woesearchaeota archaeon | reverse complement strand
GTATAATAATTACGTGGCAAAGTATGGGGGGGAGTGGGGTGACGAGTACGCGTGGCGGATTGAATACGCGGATACGCCGAGAGGAGAAGTAGTACGCATCTACCAGCCGGGGATTGACACGCCCCCAGCCCCATCAGAGAGAGAAACCACACCATACACGCCCCGCGAAGCGGAAGAAGAAGAGGAGCGGAAGGAACGACCATCCCTCCCCGAGAAGGCTGATGTGATTGAACCAGCCATTCCAGACAGGCGTATATCATCAAGCATTCATGACTATACGGGAGCACCCCCACCATACCTCTTAGCAAAGAGTACGTTTAAACCAGCAAAGAAGCGGGAGGTGGAGATCTTCTGAAAACCCTTTCCTCCCAACGCCTCTTTTACCCCTATTTTTATCATCACTCTTCTCGTATGAGTTCTCCTCAACACCTTAGCGAGAAGAAGAGAATACGGCTCTCAGCAAAGATCAAGAGGAAGAGTATTCCTCCTCGAACGGATAGGAGAAGAAGAGAGAACGCAAATCTTAAAGAAAGAGCAGCGGCCCCACAAAGAGTATGGGGTTCATCCACGTGTATACGGGCGAGGGGAAGGGGAAGAGTAGTAGTGCGCTGGGCATGACTGCGCGCATGCTCGGGCATGGTGGCATGGTCTACTTCGTCCAGTTCTTCAAGTTCGAGAATAGTGATAAGCAATTCCTCGAGCAGGAAGAACGGGTTGTCTTCAGACAATTCCGCTTCCCCGGGGATTATTTTAAGGATTATACGGACGAGGAGCGGAGGGCGCTCGCGGAGAAGCTCCGCGCATTCCTCAGCACGATTGAAGCTGAAGCAAGCGAGGGGTTTGACCTGATCGTCCTTGACGAGCTCGTCTACGCGGTGCATATGAAGCTCATCAGCACGGAAGAACTCGTCAGCCTGTTGAAACGCCTCGCAGAGCATGCCGAGGTGATCATTACGGGGAGGAATATGCCGCCCGACCTCCTCAAGGAGGCAGCCTACGTGACGGAGCTGATCAACGTGAAGCATCCCTTCATGCAGGGCATCCCCGCCCGACGAGGGATTGACTATTAGGGATGAAATACCCGTACAACCCGTACACATCCTTTTTACACGTTTTTTCCCTCTTCACCTTCTTCTCTCAGGAGCATCTCCGCAATCCACCATCCCAGTTTCCATCAACACTTCTCATTCAACCCGTCAAGATGAAAAGCAAGAAGAGCATCACAAAGAAGAAGAGGGAAGAGAAGAAAGAAGAATGAGAAAAGGAGAAGAAAACATCAGAAGAAAAAAGGAAAGAGAATTGGATAATCTTGCTCACACGAGGTATGCTCCGCGCGCGTAGGCTTCATCCCAGGGCTCGCGCATGAGCATGAAACCACCCTTTTCTTCCTCCCGATCATACGTGACTTCCTGCTGGCGGCGGATATAGACTTCTCCAATCACACCCTTCTCGAGGCCGTTCTTCACGATGCTCATAAAACCCGGGAGTTCCTCGAGTGGGACGCGGTAGAGGCCTGCATTCACCGTGCCAAGCACTTGCGCCTTACTCGCATACGTGCTGAGCATGCCATGCACGGCTCCCTTCGGGAAGGGTTTAATGGTTACGAGCACGTCTTCCAAGCCCATTAGAAGATCACCTCGCGGAGTTCTCTGAGGAGTGATCTGCCAAGCCGTTTGAGCAGTGTCCTCGCATGCTGCGAATGATTGAGTGCCGCGTACGCGTCAAGGATGCCCGCACCATACACGTCCTCATAGTTTTCTCCGGGAACGGGTTGTGCTTCCTGCGCGGTCTCCTTGAGAATCTCTTCGATAGGCGCGTGCGGCTTCCTACTCTTAACGAGTGCCACACCAGCAGTCACGTGTGGCGTGGCCATGCTCGTCCCACTATACGATGCATACTTCCCACCCGGGATGCTACTATACACGCTCACGCCCGGCGCGCTCAGATCATTCGTCTCGCAAATATTTGAGAATTCTGCATGCTGCTTGAGCTGATCCACAGCGGCTACGCTGATAACATTCTCAAGAGAGGCGGGATAATTCCTCCCCCGCCGGGAGTTGCCCGCGGCAGCCACGGGGATGATCCCATGCTGGACTGCTGCTTGGATGATCTCGTCAAGCGTCCGATCATACGTTGGACTGCCAAGACTCATGTTAATCACATCAACACCCTTCTGGATACTCCAGTCTATCCCCGCGATGACATCATCAAGGAATGCGTAGGGACCGTCAAACACGCGGATAGCATACAATTGGACGCCCGGCGCGACTCCTACTTCTCTGCCTGCGATGATACCTGCAACGTGCGTGCCATGCCCATCCTTATCCATCGGCTGCTTGCCCGGCTGTGGGATATTCACGCCCTTCTCACTGTCAAACGCGTGTTTCACTTCTGGATGCGTATAGTCAACACCCGTGTCAATCACACCCACGAGTACGCCCTCACCCTTCGTAATCGTCTGTGCTTCACGCGCGCGGACCATGTCCAGGTTCCATAAGTCCTGCTTCCGCGCCTTCCGCACGGGTGGTTTTTCAAGCGTATAGACTGGCATGATATCATAAATATTCTCGAACAAGTTAGGATAGGCCTTCCGGAGGCTTGTCGGCTTCCCCATGATACTCTCGAGGAAGTCCCTCCCGAAATCATACGATGCGGCAAAACTAATAGCATTCGCATACTGATAGACATGCCGCAGCCTCCCCTCTCTGCGTGAGAGGCCTTCCAGGACACGCTTATACGTGGGATGGACGCGTACGAGCATTGGCAGGTCATACTCCTTATGCGACCGCCAGACGCGGAGGATGATCCCTGCCTTCTCTTCGCGCGAGGCGCGGGAGAGTTGTTTCTCCCGCCTCGCCACCCAGCGTGACCAGACATCCTTCTTGAAACCCATGCGTCATACCGTGATGCTCATCCTTCAAAAGACTCGTCACACGCGAAGCGGAAAAACACATCTCATCGTCGGAATTCTTTCAACGGTGAGGGAGGATTTTCAGCAGGCGTTGGTGAGGGCTTTTGAAGATTGAGACGTGCAGTCTCCGCTCAATGGAGCAGACGGGTAGGGAGTCTAGCTTGAGAGAGAAGGGAAAGGAAAGAGGAGAGTGGAAGAAGCATCAGCACCCCCCATCCGTTAGGAAGTCAATCCTCCTCCCTCTCTTCATGCTTAGTCTCATTGAGACGAGTCTTACGCTCACGTATGCCTTCTCGCTCATCATCCTCCCGAAAGCAGCCTGTGGCGAGGCGCTCATCCTCCTGGGAGGGAATGTTTCAAGCCTCACGCTCGGGGACGCGTACGCGTATGATCAGACTGAAGCGTCTATCCTTATAGTGCGTAATGAGAGTAATACGACCTCGTGTCTCCAGGAGAATATGACGAATCAGCTAATCCTGGAGGATGAGCGTGTCGTTCGGATTCATACAACACCGGCTGATCTCAACCATGTCTGTCCTTTTCTCCCTCCGGGAGCCTATCTGCTCACACTCACCCGTGGGAGAATTGGGAATGGATTGAATGATGAGCATGACACGATCCGCATCCGGAAAGGTGACATCATCCGTACCATCCCATACACGCTTTCACGCAGGAAGAATGAGACACTTATCACGTATGAGAATCTCAGAGTGGACGAGAATCAGTCAAACACCACACCCCTCCTTGGATCGTGTGATATGCTTCCCCTCATCCTCGCAGGATGGATGAACACAACGAGTGGAGGAGAGAATAATACTTCTCGTAATAAGCGTGGAGGGGATAATCCGTATTCAGACGATTCGAATAGGACACTGAATGAGACGAATACTGAGTCCGACGATGACGTTCTCACGAGCAGTGGGAATGAGACGACCAACCAAACCGTTCAGAATGAAACACGTACAAACCGTTCTTCAAGCATGCGGAATGAGACACTCGGAGAAAATCAGTCAGAAGGAGGAATGAATGCATCCTCTCCTGAGGGCGTGGGTGGGAATGAGACGGGAGAGGCTGATGAGAACCTGACAGGAGGGAAGGAGACTACTATCACTGGAGGAGAGGTGAATGGAACAGGCACGAATACGTCTGATGATAAGCATGAGACGCTCACCCCGCAGGAAGAGGCGCTCCTCACCAGCTTCCTTGAAAATCTCACAGGCATATGCACGCCACAATCATTCAGGATTACACGGCTTGAGGGATGGTGGAATACAACTCCCTTCAGCCTGAATGTGACGATCAACTTCACACCCTGCGAAAAGCCAGCATGCCCGCTCCGCGTGGTCATGCAGCCCTTCCAGGAGGGACGGATACGCTTCAAGATCCTCGCGGACGGCCCCTATACATACGCGTGGTATCATGCGAATGGAAGCCTCCTCGCAGGATGGCGGGAGAGTCGGAGTAGGCGGTGGAAGCAGTATACGCCACGGCTTCCCGACGCGTCTGCCATCCTCACGCTCCGCGTGAAGCGGCTTGACTGTGCACACGAGCTAACATTGCACGTGGGCTGGACGAATCCGAATCCTGAGGAGGATAAGGGGGTATCCTGCCGTGAGGATGAGGAAGTGGATCTCTCCTTTAAGTCGGTGGGGCGGACGCGGGTGGATGGGACACGCCGCTATCTCGTCGCGTGTGAGGATTGTGAATTATACGCGTGTAATGCCACCCGCATTACGCCGGGCGTGCACGTGTTTAGCAGGATACCCATTCTTATTGGTGTGAGGGATCGTGTGACGCGTGTGGTGATGAAGGACATGCTCCGAGCGAGGGAGACTGGCGAGAAGGGAGTGCATGATATGGGAGAGGGGAATGAGAAGAGAGTAGAGAGGATGACTGGAGGAAGTGTTGATACTCGGGATACGAGGATGAAGAGCCCGCTCGAGGAGAATGGAAAGGGTAAGGTTGAAGGGAAGGAGGGAGAAAGAGGAGGGACGGAGAGTGGAAAGCCGGTTCAGTATGATCAGACGAGTCTCGAAGGAGGGGAGGGTGGTAGGAGGGGATCGGATCCTCCTCAACGGGGAGGGAGTGGGATGGAGAGAAATGCTCTGTCAGGCGTGAGCATCCTCCAACATGTGCATGCGGATGACCTTAAGGCATGGCTGGGCAGGTCATGGCAGCTTATTCTTATGGGCATGCTTGGCATATTCCTCATCATCCAGCAGGCTCGATCATTCTAAGCGAAAGGTGTGAGCTCCTCTTCCACCTTTCATTCTTCACTCTCTACCACCACTTCTTTTTCCTCTCCCAACCCACGAGTATCTCGTTTTTCCACTCTCACTGATCAATGCCTCTGGTGAGGATGGGAAGGAGGAGTGACTTTCCAGGGTGTTTTACCAGGTCATGTTCCTCTCCCTCAGGACAGGGAGGGGGTTGATGAAAAGAGGAGCGGTTGGAAGAGGGAGGAGAATCTCCAAGTGGATGGTGAGAAGAGAAAAGGAAGGAGGAAGGAGTAGGCTGGGGGAGGACGCTTATGTGGAAGCTTTTTTAAGCTCAGGCTGGGTGCGGGATGCGTGATGGTGTCGCGTGAGGGGAAGATCGGCCTTGAGATTCACATTTATCCGCGCATACGGAATGGAATGAAGCTCTTCTGTGACTGTCCCATCATCCCACCCACCTTGGATGCGGAGCCGAACACGGCCATTTGCGAAGTCTGCACTGCACAACCGGGCGCGAAGCCCATGCTCCCCAATCGTGAAGCCATTCTCAAGACGCTCGCAGTAGCACTCATCTTCAAGAGCAGGCTTGTTGGGAAGGCCTTCTTCCAGCGGAAGCATTACGACTGGCCAGACTTGCCGGCAGGCTATCAGCGGACGATGAGCGGCAGCTATGCGAGCCCTATCGCGACGGGTGGCGAGTATAGGGGTGTGCGGATCCGTCAGGTCCACTTGGAGGAAGACCCTGCTCGGTGGGATCCCGAGACGGGACGAGTTGATTATAACCGGTCGGGAACGCCGCTCATCGAGATCGTCACCGAGCCCGACTTTACGAGCGCAGAACAGGTTGAAGAATGGCTTCGCGACTTGCGCCGCGACTTATTGTACGCGGACGCGTATGATGAACGGTATAGTAGTAAGGCTGACGTGAACGTGAGCACGCCACCCGACTATACACGCGTGGAATTAAAGAATATTAATAGTTTCAGCATGATTAGCGAGGCAATCAGGCATGAGCTCGCCCGCCAGTATGCGCTGAAAGAAAAGGGAGAGAAGATTATACGGGAGACGCGCGCGTGGACGGGGAGTGGGAGTGTGCGCATGCGTGGCAAGGAGGAAGCCGTTGACTATCGGTTCATCCCTGAGGTAGACTTGCCGGGCGTGCCCATCCAACCACTGCTTGCCGAGGCGGAAGCACTCCTCGCCTTCACGCCTGAAAGAGCGAGTGAGGCGCTCCGCGACGCGGGCGTGACAGAGGAGGACAGGCAGATCCTTCTCGATCATCCTATTACTGCGAAGCTCACGCTCAAGCTGATTGAGGAGGGGATTCCAGGCGAGACGGCTGGTCGGATTGTGCGGAGGGAATTCTTGCGCGTGGTGAATTATCATCACGCCCTCCCAGAAGAATATAGGGGTATTGACGCCTTCCCGCTGCTTGTGAAGCGATGGAGGGAGGGTGTGATTAGTGATGGTGTCTTCAAACGCCTTGTTGAACGCCTCTATGATGAACCACTCGATATTGATCGTGTGATCAGGGAGGAGGGTCTCGGCCAGGTCTCGGATGAGGAGACACTCCGGAAGCTTGTTCGTGAAGTAATAGGAGAGCATGCTGACGCTGTCGCCTCATACCGGCAGGGGGAGGGGAAGGCGATTAACTATCTGATCGGCCAGGTCATGCGGAAAAC
The DNA here is from genome assembly GCA_015520785.1 of Candidatus Woesearchaeota archaeon. Taxonomy (GTDB): domain Archaea; phylum Nanobdellota; class Nanobdellia; order Woesearchaeales; family WAPJ01; genus WAPJ01. Next base: position 1,066 of record WAPJ01000075.1, on the reverse strand, counting down.
GAAGGGCAGGGCTGATAGTCGGCGGGTACGCGACCTCCTCGAAGAAGCCCTGAGGGAGGAGTGAGGATGTATGCTTCCCACGCGAGGAGAATTTCTCAGGATTGTCCGTGAGCATGCGAATGGTATGATTATCACGTCGCACATGCATCCGGATGATGATAGTATGAGCAGCGTGCTCAGCCTCCAAACACTGCTTGCACGTGAAGGGATACGGCTGCCTATTATCTACCCGTCTGAGGAGCGTGAACGCTGGAAGACCATCCCAGGGTATGATGAGATCCGCTTCGCGGGGGATCTCACCACATTCCTCGAAAGCCCTGAGGGAGAGAATGTTCAGCATATTCTCCTCGTGGATGCTGCGCGTGTGAGCGCGCTGACGAATCGTGAAGGGGCATTCGAAAAAATCCGCGAAGAGCGGGGGATCAGGTTTCTCATCCTGGATCATCATGAGACTGCGGAAATGCATGGTGAGCTCCTCCACGTGCAAGAGCCAGGATTGACGAGTACGGCTGAGTTGATCGCGCGCATCCTCCTCACAGACACGCCTGTTGACACACGGCTCGCGGAACAACTCCTCCTCGGCATTCTCGGTGATACGGGGAATCTCCGATATGTGACGCCCAGTCAGAGTAGCATATTCCTCCTTGTTAAACGCCTCGTTGATGAGGGAGGCGTGCATATTGACGCGTTCAAGAGCCGGTATGAGCGCGTCCCCTACGCGACGTTCAGCAGGCTCGCCCAATTGCTTGAAAACGCGCGGCTCATGCATCTTCCCGGCTGGCCGCCATTCATCCTCGTCGTGAACCGTCTCCAAGAGGCTGACGAGGCGAGTAGTACTGCGAAGGATCTGATGACGGTCTTCCTCAAGCAGACGCGCGAAGCCGAGTGGGGTGTGATCTTCAATCCCCGGCAGGGGGGTAGGGTGAGCTTGAGCTTGCGGAGCACGCCACACGGGATCCGCGTGGTTGATCTCGTCAAGGCCATGGGGATTGGGGGTGGGCACGCCTACGCTGCTGGAGGCGTGATTAACACACCACTCCTTGATGATGCGGTACAGATCTTCTTG
>WAPJ01000074.1 GCA_015520785.1 Candidatus Woesearchaeota archaeon | reverse complement strand
GCTTGCACGGCATGGCTTCCGCAGCAGGGAGGATATCCTCTCACGCCGTGAGGAAGCGGAACGCTTGCTCGGCCGGAGGCTTGTAGAACGTATCCTCTCCGATCAGACTCCTCCCATGGGAGGGGGTGAACGCCAGTCGCGCTTGCACGGCTGGCAGAAGCAAGAGGAATAAACTTTAAAAGAACGTCTCGTGTGCTGTCCTGGAGTGCCCCGGTAGCTTAGCAGGCAGAGCGCCTGGCTGTTAACCAGGAGGTCGCCAGTTCGAGTCTGGCCCGGGGCGCATTTGGCATGGGCCCGTAGCTTAGCCTGGTAGAGCGCTACCCTGATAAGGTAGAGGTCGGGAGTTCAAATCTCCCCGGGCCCACATTCCCTCTCCTTCCCTACCCTTGATCTTTCATAGAATCTCTTCTTTCCCTCATCTGTTTCCTTTTTTTCTCTACCTTTTAGGTGTGGTGATGGAAGAGAACGTTTAAGAAGCGACTTGCGCCTTCTTCGGTCTGAGGTGATACGTGTATGAGCATGCTGGAAGAGGGTGTTGAACTGCTTGCACGAGGCTTTCCCCTCTCACCAGTGAGTAGGGGCTTGGAAAGCGTGCTTGACGCTGCTGCAAAGCGTTCGAAGCGTATTGCAGACTGGATTGATGTGGACCATGAGGGTCAAGGGGTTGCAAGAATTATGTTCGATCTTGCAAGCGTGCTTGCTTTTGCGGGAGCGACTGCTGCGGGAATCGAATATGCGCATGCGCGCGAGCTAAAGCCGTGGGTGGACTATGCTATCCTTGCTGGCGGCGTGTATAGTATGGTGACAGGGGGAGCGCACCTGCTCCACCGTGCACGCGCGTTTGGAAGCACTGCATCCCTCCAGGAAGAGCTTGCTGGGCTTGGCGTTGCAGGCATGCTTACCTACCTGGCAAGCGAAGTGTACCATCGCGTAGGCCAGGCACTTCACACGTATTTCACAAAGGGATAAAACTTTCTTTTTCCTCTTTCCTTTCGTTTTATTTTTTTTCTCTTGAGTATCTCAGCATTGCATCCTCCTGTTGAAAGGAGTGGTATGATGTAGGAGAACGAGGGGGTGCTGCCGTGCAAGGAGCTTCATTCACTCTCTCATTGTGAAAAGAAGCTTTTTCTTTTTTATACGCGTTGAGACTGTCTCTCTTCTTGGTGATGCGTGTATGAAGCCATCTTATCTTTCCACGAGGGGTTTTGCAGCGTATTTTACAACGGTGGCTGTCGTGCCATTCGCCTCTGGCTTTTTCGCTGAAGAGCTCCCTGCGTACGATACGTTGAGTGTTGGGAGTGCTGCTCTCGGCCTTGGCTATCTGCTTGGCGGTGGGCGTGAGACGGGGAAGGCCTCTGGCAGACGGCTGGCAGGGGATAGCGTCTTAACAGTGCTTACCGCGGCTAGTGCGTATGTTGTAGGCCGTGTTGCGCGTGTGCTGCTGGATCCTGCGAAGGAGCCTGTGCGGAAGTCGCTTGAACGCCTCCTCTTCCCATAAAAATTATTCATTATACGTTATCCTATACTATCAACCACAACCCTATACTGTTATCTTTCTCGAGTAACAAAGAATTCCATAAAGTTTAAATATGATGAATCCTGGGTGTTGGTGGTGATCATGATGGAAGCCGAACTCATCCTGAAGGAGAAGCCTGATAAGCTTCGCTTAACGAAGCGGAAGCTCCATGCGATTATTGAAGCCCTCTTCGGCGAGGATGCTGCCAAGCTTGTTGAAACCATGGGTGACCGGGTTGGCGTGAACGAGTTTGAACTCGCGGAACAGCTCGGCTGGGAGATTGCTAAGGTACGGCAGATCCTCTACCGCTTGCACGAGTATCATCTCACCATCTACCGGCGGAAGAAGGACCGGCAGAAGGGTTGGTATATTAGCTATTGGACGTTCAGGAAGGACCAGGTCAAGCCCATGCTGGAAAAGCTTCGCGCGGAGCGGCTCAAGCAGTTGAAGGAACGCCTCGAGCGGGAATTAGCGAATAAGGGGAACTTCTACTTGTGCCCGAGCGGCTGCGTGCGGATGGACTTTGACCAGGCGGCAGACTACCAGTTTAAATGCCCTGAGTGTGGCAAAGTCTTACAAGTCCAGGATAATACGCGGACGATCGAGTTCCTCAAGGAGAAGATCCGCATCCTCACCGAGTAAAAAAGATTGGTTTTGCCTTTTCTTTCTTCGCCATCTTTCCTCTTTCTCCCCTCTTTTTACCTTCTTCTCTATTCTTCTTTATACTCTACACCACACCACTTAATTAAAATTTTCCATATAGAAAATCTTACTAAAGAGAGGAATAAGGTTTAGAGTATGTTTTTCTTTTCCATATGGGAAAGTCTTTCTTAGGTGGGATGCTGACGTGTTTCTCAGCGGAAGGAAAACAACCACTCTTTCCATGTGGTAGGAGGGACTGGCCGGGCTTTCTCCCCGCCCTACGAAAACATGCCTCAGAGTGGAAACCTTTAAAGCATCCCCGCTGTCTGCCTTCACGCTGCTCCACCCTGGTGGAGCCAGCATATGGGAAAGGAATGCAGCATATCCGGAGGGAAACGCCTATGGCAGAGGATAACGTCATCTACGTCGGGAATAAGCCCTTCATGAACTATGTGACCGCGGTCGTCATGCAGTTCACGACGAAGGGTGCGAATGAAGTCATCGTCCGCGCACGCGGCAAGCATATCAGCCGTGCCGTGGACATTGTTGAAGTCGCCACGAAGCGCTTCCTCGATGGGAAGGCACGCGTCAAGGATATCCGGATTGACAGTGAAGAATTCACGAATAGGGATGGCCAGCAGGTCCGTGTGAGCAGTATTGAAATCATCCTTGAAAAGGCAGAATAAAACGGCCTTAAGCATCAGCGGAACGGTGAGAAAAACCCTTCCCCTCTTTTCTTCCGATGCGTTCATAAAATCAACCCGTCCTCTCTCATCCTCATGGCATTCCCGAATCCCGTCACGATTGAGACTGACGAGAGCATTCCTTTAGAAGCGGTTGAACACGCCTTGCGCGTGGTGAATGATCCCGAGCTCATGCTAAATATTGTCGCACTCGAACTCATCAGGAAGATTCAGATTAAAGAGGGGACTGTGAGCGTCTGGATGACGCTGACAACACCCTTCTGCCCCTACGGGCCGCAGCTGGTTGAACAGGCACGCATCGCGCTTGAAACGATTGAAGGTGTGAAGGAAGCAAGGGTTAAATTGGATCTTGACACGCCCTGGCAGCCCTCAGAGCGTGTGAAAGAACTCCTTGGCTTACCCTTCTAAGCGGGAATGCTTGAGGCGTTCCACGACCGCGCGCTCGGATGGTGGGATACTCTCCAGCCATGCCTGCCAGTCAGGCTTGCGGAGGAGGTGTGTGAACGCGCCGACGTGAAGGGCATACTCGTATGCTTGGCCCCCACCACTCCAGGCGTTCAGCCAGGCGAGCGCAGTCTTCCCCTCATCCTTCACATGCTTCTTCTTGGCACGCCAGGCTTCATAGTCGGTGAGCACGCCGCGTCCAGCATTATACGCTGCCGCGAGGATTGTCTCGGGCGTGCGATAGGCGGGATTGTCAAGCTTCTCACGCAGCCGGGCAGTACTCCATGCGGCCTGCTGGAGGAGTTCCGTGAGCGAAAGCATGCTCGCCTTAATATTCTCCTCGGGTTCGCGAAGCGTGCCATTCCACGCGCCCTTATACGCTTTGAAACGCCGGTTGAGGAAGGCGACTGGGGGGTTAAGCTTCCATCCCACCTTGTTTTCTTCCACGTGCTTCTGCCAGTCGCGTGGGAGGATGGCAGGATCAAATACGGGTGTGGCTTGCGCGTAGAGGAGGAAGGCTGGATTCACCGTTTCCGTGACAAGCCTGGTGAGATGCACGTTCTGCCGCGCGTAGGCCTCCTCAAAAGCAGGAAGCATTTTCTCACCCTCACGGATACGCGTCTCCAGGGTTTTCGCGGTCTTGGGCATGACATGCATGGGTGGGATAGCTCCTTTCTCGCTCTTCTTCTGCAGGTAGCCTCCTGTTTCTTGTGCGAGGATGGCCATGCTCAGCTCCGGTGGGATGCCGGAGAGGAGAGCGTATTCCTTTACCATGCTGAGAATGGCAGGCCCATGAGGATCTTCAGTAATCCGATCGAGGAACGTGGCAAGCGTATCCTCGCCTTTGGTAATATGATATTCCGAGGGTTGGATGAGCTGATCATAGGGGATGATTGTGACGAGCGGCTGGACAATCCGCTGCTGTTGGCGTGTTGCATAGCCAAGCCAGCTGAGGCCTGCGAGGCTGGCCGTGAGGGCTGTGGCACGCCATGCCTGTTTGAGGAAGCCTCGTCGTGTCATATTTTGACTCATCCTTCACCACTCCAGAGTATTACTACTATGAGGTAACACATTCCTTTTTTAAAGGTGTGGGTTGTGCTCCTCCTGCATGGATGACTGTATCTTCTGCAAGATCGCACGGCACGAGCTCCCAGCTGAAATCGTCTATGAGGATGCTGCTTTCATCGCCTTCCTCGACATTAATCCTGTTAATCCCGGGCATACGCTTGTTATCCCAAAAGAGCATCATGCCAATCTCCTTGAAGAACCAGAGGAAACGCTTCGCGACTTCCTCCCAGTGATCCAGCATGTTGCGAGAGCGGTTGAGCAAGCCACACAGGCCGACGGCTTGAACGTCACGTTCAATATCAAACCTGCTGCTGGCCAGGTGATCTTCCATACGCACGCGCATATCATCCCACGGCATGCGGATGACGGCCTCCGCCACTGGCCTGGCAAGCCGTATGCAACCCAGGAAGACGCGCGGAAGCTTGCCGATGCCATCCGAGAACGTATGAACGAATAATCTTCTCTGTTTCCATCCCTCCTCGGATCTTCCCCTTTTTTTCTTCTTTCTCCTCCTTCTTCTCTTACCTCTTCTTTTCACCGAAAACCCTCCTTCTCTTTCTTCAGCTCATTCTTTCGTGTTTCCTCTTTCTCCGAGAGGGATGAGTGTAAGGATGAGAGGATGCTGAATGAGAGAGGGACATTCTCCTCTCGGCTATCGGATAAAAGACGTGTTTCTCAGCAGGAGTAGTGGGCGAATTCGGGCGCGTCCTTCAGCCAGGAGGCTGCCGGGATGATTGGAATCCCCTCATGCATGCCAGCCGCGCTCCGCGTGATGATAAGCTTTTCTCCCTCCAATCCTGTCTCGAGGAGAGGAGTGTATTCGCGTGCGGGTATGGCGTCAGGATGATCAACCGCGGTGACCTGGATGAGGAGGCGTGATCCTGGCTTTTCAGCGATAAAATCAATCTCGCGTTGCTTCTCATCCTGATAGTAGCTTACCTGATATCCCCGTCGGAGGAGGTCGAGGAGGATGATGGTTTCAAGCACATGTCCCTGCTTGGCTGTTGGCTCGAGCTGGAAGGCGAAGATAAAGCCCGGATCAATAGGATAGGCTTTCCTCCTGCTCGTCACGCGCATGGCTGGCTTGAAGGAGAATGCGGGGATGCGGATGATGAGATAGGCTTCCTCGAGCGCTGCGAGATACGTGCTGATTGTCTCGGGATGCTTCACACCAATCCGTTCTGCGAGTCGGCGTTCGGTGAGAATCATGCCTGGCGTGGAGAGGACGACCTGTGCGAGACGGATGACTGCTTCCTTCTGCCTGAAGCCATGCGTGCTTATCACATCCCGGAGGAGCATGTCTTCAGCGAGCTGTCTGATGAAGCCGGGCTCGTCCGCCTGGGGGAAACCGCCACGCTGCATGTACATGAGGAGTGCATGCTGCATGTTCCCTTCACGCGTGAAGCACGCGTATTCGCGGAGGCTGAAGGGGTAGACGTGGATCGGCTGGTGTCTCCCGGTAAGCCGGACGGCACGACTCCCCTCCAAGAGGCTTGCCGTGCTGCCCGTGATGATGAGGGGTACTTCTGTGAGGAGGCGTGCGACCATGCGCTCCCAGTGGGGGACGAGCTGGATTTCATCGAGGATAAGCCCCTTCAGCGGGTTTTTGACGAGGCGTGCCGCGTCAAGCAGGAGGGGATAGTCTTGCGCGGTAAAGTCGAGGAGGCGTGGATCGTCAAACGAGACGCGCGCATAGTCTGGCCGGCTGAGCATGGCGAGGGTCGACTTCCCCGCTCTCCGTGGCCCCGTGAGGAGGATGGCACGCCCACCCTCAGGAGGAATGCGGATTTCACGGGGGATGATATACTGTTTTTCCCGGAGGCGTTCTCCCTCACGCGTATGC
>WAPJ01000073.1 GCA_015520785.1 Candidatus Woesearchaeota archaeon | reverse complement strand
GGAGAGAAGAAAAGGGTAAGGGGAGGGACAGAACCCGCTAGGGGTGTTCAAGAGAAGATATGAGAAAGGAGAAGAGAGAAGAAAAAGAAGAAGAGAGAAGGTTCTTCAAGAGAGGAGACGGGTGAGAGCGTGTGAATGAGGAGACTGATTATGCGGCTCGTGCTGCTTCGCGGAGGAATTTCTCGTAAGCCGTATGCTCGTTGACCGTGCTGATCCAGACGATCTCATACGCGCCATGCAGGGGCTTGAGGAGGATGCGCACATACTCGTGCGACTTGCCGAGATCAATAAGCCCATAGTATGTCCGCGCTCGTTCCTCACCCTTCAGGTAGCGGACGATCTTCTCAAAAGCGGTTATCTTAAATCGTTCATCCCGCGCATGCTTTTCAAACTGCCGCTCTGCTTCGGGCGTGAAGGAAACGTTCTTCCCTGTGAGGGCGTGGATGAGCACGGTGAAGCGTTCAGCTTTTTGAACATGCCTGGCGAAGTCATTCGCATGCGTGAGGATAATATCCTTGAGGAGACTATAGGTGAGGATGAGGTACCGTGTGAATCCTGCCTCAAGGGTTTTTGCCGTATTGACTGCTCTTGTTCCAGGAGGAATCTTCTTAGGGAGATATGAGAGAATCGTAATGAGGAGATGTGTGTGATGCCTGAGGAATGAGGGGAGGTGTGCTTCAGTCCTTCTCAGCTCTCGGATAAGGCCTTCCGCTTCGGGTTGGGGGAAGCCTTCCATCCGCGCTTTAAGAATGAGCGTGTATGCTTCCCGCAGGGTTTTCTCTCCGAAGAAGAGGTCGACCGCACGCTGTTCTCTGGGTGTGAGGAAGGCTTTGATAAAAGCCGCTTTCCGACTGATCTTTTCAATGAGGCTTCGCTCAGGGGGAGGGAGCATTACGCATCCCCTTTTCAAGAGGAGTCCGGCACGCGCGGGGAGAAATGCTTACTGTCCCTCGCCTGAACCCGTCTCCGCTTCTCCCGCTGGACTGCTGGGGGTGATGAGATAGTAGAGGATGAGTGCTACGCCCGCAATAAAAGCGAGGACTTGAAGGTTTTCGCTCTGACTGCTCAGCCAGCCGAGCACGTTGGGCGGGACGAAACCCGTGTTCACGGCGAAGATCATGCCTACCACGATAGCGGCGAGGAGGACAACCCAGAGTTCAAGCTTCTGGCTGATCTTGGGCATGATGCCTGTGGGGGCGAGGAGTAGGTAGACGGCGAAGATGATCACGGTCCAGAGGACGATGCCTGGAATACTCTTATTCACAATATCAACGACATCCTTTCCTGGCGGATAGATGCCTGCCACGTGGGGGATGACGACGAGGAGGGCGATGATGAGGCTGATGATCACGTTAAACTTGCGTGCTTCAGCCTCTTCAGCACCGAAGATATTCACTTTTTCAAGGAACGCGTAGATGATGGTGAAGAAGAGGAAGAAGGGGAGGAGGCTGTCCAGAAAGCCTTGCTGGTCCATCCAGACGAAGACTTGTGAGACGTCAAGCGCCATGCGACACGCCTAAACACCAGAGGGTTTAAAAAGATTCTCCTGGTTGAAGCGTGTTAAAGGGACGTTCTTTAAAAGGGACCGTGTCTCTTCACGCTGCATGCTCGTCACGGAAGCCCTCTTCTGGATCATGTATCTCTTCGTCACAGCCTATACGGTCTTCCTCCTCACCGCGTATCTTAATCCTGAGGAAGAGCGTGAAGAGAAGAAAGCTATTCCAGAGGATGAGCTGCCGAGTATTACGATTGCGATTCCCGCGTGGAATGAGGAGGAAACCATCAGCGAGACGGTGCGGAGCGTGCTCAGGCTCGACTATCCACAAGAGAAGCTCAGAGTCATCGTGGTGGATGATGGGAGTGCTGATAGGACTGCGCTCCGCGCGAAGGAAGCAGCAGGGGATGATCCACGCGTTACAATCCTCCGCCAGGAGAATCGGGGGAAGGCTGCAGCATTGAACACCGCGCTCGAGCATACGAAGACGGATCTCTTCGCATGTCTTGACGCGGATAGCTATGTGACTCCTCAAGCATTGAAGCGCATGGTGCATCATTTCGCTGATCCACGCGTTGCTGCGGTAGCACCATACATGCATGTTGCGAGGCCGCGCACGCTCCTCCAGAAGCTCCAACAAGTAGAATATGCGATTCTCGGCATTTACCGCGAAGCGATGAGCCGGTTGAATATTATTAACGTCCTCCCCGGCCCGTTCAGCGTCTACCGTACCAGGGCTTTACGCGAGGCTGGCGGGTTTAGCATGGAGACGATCGTTGAGGATCAGGAGATCGCCTGGCGTCTGCTCAGCCACGGCTGGAAGCTTCGTTTTGAGAAGGAAGCAATCGTGTATACACACACACCAGCCACGCTCCGGGGATTGTATAAGCAGCGGAAACGCTGGTATCTTGGCAGTCTCATCACCGTGTACGCGTATAAGCATCTCGCCTTTAAGCGGGAGCATGGGCATCTCGGCTTGTTCCTCACACCCGCAATGTTCTTCGCCCTCAGCATTCTGCCTTTCCTCGCGGCATTTATTCTCGCGGGGACGCTCATCCCCCAGCTCGTGAAGAAGGCCGTAACCGTTTATCTTACGGGGATCGTGATTGATCCTTCATTCAGCCTGACGGATCTCGTTTATGATCTCTATCTTGTTGATGGGGGTATGCTCTTCGCGAGCAGCATGCTCTTCCTCATTACCGGCTGGTGGATCATCCACGCCTATAGGACAGTGAAGCGGGTCATGCCGGGTGAAAAGCCGATCCGCCTGGGCACGCTCATCCCCTATCTCGCCGCGTATTTTATTATCATCCTCACGTTCAAGCTTGTCAGCTTGAAGAGCCTGCCACGGCTCGCACGGGAACGCGTCTGGTGGAAGTAAAAAAGGAATAAAGCAGAGGATGGGGAGTGTGATGAGGGGATGAGGCTTGACAGGTATGCGTTCACGCTCGGCGTCACGCTCTTCCTCTTCCTCTCAGGAGTATTGCTGGGAACGCTCCTCGACCTGGGGAAGTATCGCGCGTTTGAAACCGCGGTGCAGGAGCAGACGGTCACGTTTGAAAGCCTCCAGCTCCAATCATTCCTCCTCCAACAAGAGGCATTCGCGAATACGAGTGCGTATTGTGAGAGCCTACGGGTCGCGTTGAATGAGAGCCTTAAGCAGCTGGATCCCGTTCTCAGACGAGTGCTTGAATACGAGCGGAATAAGGGTCGGGAGGAGACGCTCGAAGCGAATATTCTCGTGCGAAAATACAGGATTGCGAATACACGCTACTATCTCCTCGCCAGGGCGGGGAGGGATGAGTGTGGCATGGATCATGCCATCATCCTCTATTTTAAGACGCGAGACTGTCCGGAGTGTGAACGCGCAAGCATTATTCTCACTGGCTTGAAGGAACGCTTACAGGATCGCTTGCTCGTCTTCACGTATGATCCCTCCGTGCCACGGGATGCGATCAGCCGCTTCATGCAAGCAGCGTATAATATCACCACCTTCCCCACCATCATCCTCAACGAGAAGCCCTATCAGGGCGAGTTGAGCACGCCCGCCCTCCTCCGGGAGATATGCGCGTCGTATGAGACGCCACCCGATGCGTGTAGGAGTATTATCCGCTAGGTGGTATTCTCAATTCTCCTCCTCTTCTGAGAAAGGATCAGGAGTTTCTCCGCACATCTTTCATCCCCCTTCAATAAGACTCCTTCAGAAAAGAAGGATAAGGAATATTTCAAAGAGAAGGAGAAAAATTGGAGAAAAGGAAGGGAAGATGAAGAAGAGAGGAGAAGAAAGGGAAGGGAAAAGGGAGGAAAGAGTAGAAGGAGGGTGTGCATCATTCCCTCACCAAGAGGATGAAGTATAAAAACCCCGCCTCCTCCCGGAAGAAGTATGCGTGAGGATGGTTTTGAGATTAGCGTTGATGAGGACAGGCTTGTGCTTGAACGCTGCGTGGCGTGTAAGCGTTTCCGCTTGGAAGGCAAGTGGCGGAAGCTTAAGCCAAGGCAAGCCGTAAAGGAAGTGTTCAAGCACGCGTCAAGCCTTGGGAAGCTCAGGGCGAGCCAGTGGCAGGCTGCACGCTGGGAGCCTGAAGACGCGTTTGAACAGGATCGCCTGCCGAAGCGCATAACGGTTATCCTCACCGTGTATGATCAGGGTGACGCGTTTGAAACACGCATTCCTTTACGTCTCGTGAATACGATCTGCCCTTCCTGCAATAAGCTGAAGAGTCATTATTTTGAAGGCTTCGTCCAATTGCGGAATGTGACGCCGGAGGTTGTGCGTGACGCGCGCCGCTATCTCCGCGAAGCGGGAGGAATAATTAAGGAGGAGAAGCAGGATAAGCAGGGGCGTCGGATTGACTGGAAGGTGACGAGTAATAAGGCAGCAGTCCAGATGCTCCACCGGTTGGAGAGGAAGTATCTTGGCGAGGCGCGCGTGAGTAGTACCTTGCATACGCGTGACCGGCAGACGAGCAGGGAGAAGAAGCGTGTCACTGTCACGTTCAAACAATACCCGTTCACGATTGGGAGTATTATCATCTATGAGGATCAGCCGTGGCGGATCGTGCGTCGCGAGGGGGGGAGTCTCATTCTCAAGCCCCTCCGGGGTGGGCGTGAGCGCAAAGTATTCCTCCGCGAGGCTGGACGCTTCCACATCCTCAGGGAGGAGGAGCGCGAAGTCCTCCGGGTCAGACCGCGCGTTGAGATTCTCGGTGAGGACTGGCAGCCTCAGCCTGCCCTGCTGGTTGAGAAGCTCAGCCTTCAGCCGGGGGATCGTGTGATCATGGTTGAATATGAGGGTCAAGCGTACATTCTGCGGAAAGCGGAAGATTCTAAAAAAACGTGAGCGTGCACGCTTCGCATGGGCTTGTTCCAACGCGTCCATGTTATCACGAGGGATGGCTTGCAGCTTGAAGGACTCCTGATCAGCCGTGATAATCACGCGGTAACGCTCAAGCTTGATAATGGGTATAATATTCGCCTCGTGACGAGCGAGGTTGAAAAGCTTGAAACGCTTGAGGATGCTCAAGTGAGTGCTCGCGAAGCGGATGATGCTGGAGATGCACGTCAAGATGAGAAGAAGGGAGGGGCTGAACGCGGAGCAACTCCTG
>WAPJ01000072.1 GCA_015520785.1 Candidatus Woesearchaeota archaeon | reverse complement strand
GTGTGATCCTCCCGCTCATCATTCTCATCATTCTGTATTTCATCTCACGCACACTATTCCATATCCTCCTCCGGCTGATGAGCCTGCTCTTCCTCGTCACGCTCATCATCGGCGGCTACGCGGTTTACACGACCTGGCAGTTCAGCAAAACCCTCCAGGAAGAACCACAATTGTATGTCTATGAGACGCTTGAACATCCACGCGCAGCATTCCTCAATCCACCCCTCAAGGAGGCGGGGCGAGAGCCATTCTGGTATGATGGGAATCTCACCCGGCTCAAGGAACAGGCTGGTGTGATCTTCATCATCCACGCCGCTTTTTATAATGCGACGATCACCACGACCCTCCCCGGGAATCTAACAGTGAGTGGTGTGCCACGCATTCTCGAATCGGATGATCCATTCCGCATGATCGCGGAGCGGATCAGCAGAGAGCAGGGTTATCCAGTAGAGCAGGTTGAACGCGTCCTCAAGGAACAGTATGGGAATGATCCCCTCCTCTTGAAGGATATGCTCTTCGCGATGAGCATTGGCATGCTGCTCGAGGATGATCCTGCACGACTCATCCGCGCCCTCCGGGAGGGGATGATTGAAGTCATGCCTGAACCATTCTTCCTCCGCATCCTCCCTTATATTCCGGCAGACCTGCTCAGGCTTGCCGAGCAGACTGGGAGGGAAGCGTTTGCACGGTTGAACATGACGGGGTGAAGCAAGCATGCGACTCCCATTCATGCGGAAGCACGACCCATTGCTTGAGGATGAGAGCCTCCCAGCGCGTGAGGAGATGAATGATACTCCCCTTCCCTCATCAACCCTCCCTTCTCCGCAGGAGATGCCGAGCATGCCCCAACCACCAGTCACACCATCATCACCAGCAGGGAGTGTGATGACGCGTGAAGAACTCGCCAAAGAGTTTGAACTGCTCAATGCGAAGCTAAACTATTTGAAGAGCGTGCTCGACCAGGTGAATGAACGGTTAAAACGGCTTGAAGAGCGACGATGGTAGGTAAGCGGATCATCCTCTACACGAGTATCGTCATCCTCACGCTCCTCCTGCACGCGTGGCATGCGAGCCTGCTCGGAGGACGATTGAACAGGGCGGGAATGCTCGGACTCCCCCTCCCTGAAAGCCAAGTCTTCCTCGGGCTTATCCTCCTCCTGGTCAGCCTGGGTTTCTTCATCCTCGCGCTCCGCACGTCAGGCGTGACAAGCCTTGCATTCCTCCTTGCGAGTGCGGGCGGCATGGCGAACGCGCTCAGCCGAATCTCTTATGGTGGCGTGCCCGACTATTATCACGTCTCATTCCTCCCCTTCATGTTCAACCTGCCCGACGTGCTCCTCACGATTGCAGGAGGACTCTTCATTCTCATCCTCTTCTCCTCGCGGGGCGGGAAGGAGAAGCAGCATGCATAATCCCTCATGCGTAGAATGTTTTCCCCTAGGGGATGCGCCTCTTCTCCTGTCCTTCATCATATCCTCTTTCCAGTCTCTCATTCTCAGGAGAATAAGACGAATAAGATGAGGATAAAAAGAAGGGAGGAAGGAGGTTGGAGAGAGGAGGAGCGAGTGAAGAGGAGATACTAGGGAGAGGGGTGAGAATTGAAAATGGAAATGAAAAGAATGGTTTTCCCTGCCTGCTTATCGGAGGCGAACAGCCTCAAGGTTGCGGGGGACGATGGTTTCAATCTTGTACGCGCGGTGAATACTGCTCGCCAAGTCTAATGCTCTGCTTGCCTCGCCATGATTCAGGATGATCTTCTTCGGCCGTGGCGTGACCTTCCCCGCGAAGCTCATCAACTGGCGTCGATCACTATGCCCGCTAAAACCTTCGAAAGTCTCTACTTCGCAGCGGAGGAGGAATGTCTCGGTCTTCGCTCCCTCGGCAAACGTGATTTCACGCTCGCCACGCTGAATCCGCCTTCCCAGGCTGCCCTCACTCTGATAGCTGACGAAGAAGAGCGCGTTCTTCGCATCCACACCCAGGTGTTTCAAGTATTCCACGCTCGGCCCACCAGTGAGCATGCCGCTCGTCGCGAGGATAATACACGGTCCCTCCTCTTCTACGACTTTGAGACGTTCCTTCTGCGAGCCGACCTGCCTGAGCAGGGGGTTGAGGAAGGGATTATCATCCTCGTGGAAGATCCGCTTCCGCACACGCCTATTCAAGTATTCCGGATAGGCCGTGTGGATTGCCGTGACATCCCAGACCATGCCATCCACATAGATGGGTACTTCTGGCAGGTCGCCACGCTTAATCGCGTCTTCCACAACGACAATGATCTCCTGGGCGCGGCCCACGCCGAGCACGGGGATGAGCACTTTCCCGCCGCGCTGGATGACCTCGCGGAGCTTGCCGATGAAGAGCGCGTCATTCTCATCCTTCCGTGGGAGGACGTTCTCACGCCCACCATACGTGCTCTCCATGAGCATACTCTCCACGCGTGGAAAGGTATGCACGGCGGGATCAAGCAGGGCGGTCTTGCCAAACTTGATATCAGCCGTGTAGAGGAAGTTATGCAGGCCGTTCCCCACGTGCACGTGGACTTGCGCACTGCCCAGCGTGTGTCCCGCATTATAGAGGGTGATGCGAATGTCAGGCGTGATATCACTCACTTCCTCATAGTTGAGCGTGATGGTATGCTTGACCATCTCCTTGACATGCTCAATGTCAAAGATCGGGTCCTTCCGATCCTGCCGCATGATCTTAATATAATCCAGAAGGAGGAGGGCTGCCACGTCCCGCGTGGGCTCGGTCATATACACGGGTCCGCGATAGCCCATCTTATACAGGTAGGGGATGAACCCACTATGATCCAAGTGTGCATGACTGAGGATAATAGCATCAAGCTCGTTCAAGCGGAATTCGGGCGCGTCAAGGAAGGGGTAGGGTTCGCGCGTGTTAGCAACATCAACGCCACAATCCAGGAGGATCCGGCTCTCCTCCGTCTGGAAGAGGATACTGCTGCGGCCGACATGCCGGCCGCTGCCGAGCATGGTGATACGCGCCCATTCCTGCTTGCGCTCGCGCGTCCACCCACTATAAATCCGCTTGCCAACGTCATGCAGGAATTTCCGCCGGTATTCTGACTCTTGGTAGAGGACGGCGCGGATACTCTCAATAATCTTACTCCGAATGGCTGGCTTACGCTTCACCACGGGCGTCCAGCCCGTCTCACGCTTAATCTGATTAAGCACCTCCCCCTTAGGACCGATGGCATGCCCGGGCTTGTAGGCTTCAATATGCACGATACTCCGATAATGCTCGAAGAGGATCTGATCAACGCCCGCCTCCTCAGGGATGATCTTCCGGATGGCTTGTTCTGCTTCCTCCTCGGGCATGAGGATGCTCGGATCACCGCGGATTTCAATCCGCTTCTTGAATTCCTTCACGGTTTGCAAGACTGTTGGGAGGCTGTCAAGGATATAGTCGCGATCATTCGTGTAGAGGACGATATTACTCGCCTCATAATAGCCTTCCGTTATCTTCTCTTCGGGGAAGCGGCTCATGACTTCTTTGAGAAGGTCTGCCATGGGGTATGCTCACCTATTCTCTTTCGTATCGTATACTTCTTCGCGGAAAGGATTACTGCTGGAAAACACCCGTATGTTTTTTGGCGAGGAGTGGTGTGAGGAGAGGGATGTGCGCTCATGCTTTTCTCAACGCATGAAGCGAGATCGGAAGGGGGTATCCCGTCCCATGGGTTGAGTGAGGGAGGAAGCGGTTAGGGGGGAAAGATTTTCCGAGAAGGACGTTCCCAAGGGAATGGGAAGGGGAGGAGATGGATTCCAACGCTTTCCGTTCACGTTGGGGGGAGCTGGTGGGGGAACTGTTCAACATGATGCTCCACGTCGCCATCCTTGGGGATGATGAAGATGTCAACACCATTCCCGCTGAGAACGTCACGCCGCGCGGCTGCCTGGATGAGCTGCTTGGCGAATGCTTCCGCTTCTTCACGCGTCATGTTCTCCTTGTAGAGCTCGTCGAACAGGTTGTGGATGAGATAACTCCCACTCCCATTCGTCACGTACTTCTTATGCTGGACGGTCGCACCATCACCCCACACGTCGAACAGCTTGGGGCCTTCAGCATCCACGCCGCCGAGGATGAGGATGACCTCGTAGCCGCCCGTGAAGGGATTCTTATTATTGAAGGAGATCATGCTTGCCAAGTGCGCCAGCTCGTCAATCAGCACGGGCCTGCGGGTTTCAAGTTCTTTCAAGCGTGCCTCTGCGCGGAGGATTTTGAGGAGGTACTGGTTGTCACTCACGCTCCCCGCGTGTGCGAGATAAATCTTGCCGATGATGGGGAAGACTTTTTGGAGATTATTAATATTCAGGCTGCCGAGCGTGACTTTCCGATCAGCGGCGAGGATGACACCATCCTTATACGTGAAGCCGAGGATTGTCGTTCCCGTTTTGAGGTTTTTCTCCATGCGAATCAACCTAGCGTATTATTCAACGTGATGCAAGCATACACAGCTTGGGGGGGAGGAGGGGGGGCTGTCTCTTATACACATC
>WAPJ01000071.1 GCA_015520785.1 Candidatus Woesearchaeota archaeon | reverse complement strand
TACTTGAAACTATAGTATGGCTCGATACCCGTGCTCGTGCCGAGCATTGTGCCAACCGTTCCCGTTGGGGCTTGGGTGAGGAGCGTGACATTCCGAATCCCCTTCTCACGTACGGCTTGGCGGACGTGCTCGGGCATGCCCCGCATGAAGCCACTCTGCAAGAATTTCTCCGCGTCAAACGCGGGGAATGCGCCCTTCTCCTCTGCAAGCCTGACGCTTTCAAGATAGGCTTCCTCTGCAATGGTACGGTAGAGCTTGTCAATAAACTTGTTCGCCTCGTCACTCCCATACCTGAGCCGGAGGCGGATGAGCAATTCCGCGAGGCCGAGCGTTCCGAGGCCGATGCGGCGTTCCTTCTTCTGGTTCTCCTCGTTCTCCTTGAAATGGTAGGGTGTGATGTCAATAATATTATCGAGGAAGCGGGTGAGGACGCGCGTGGTCTTCCTCAATGCATCCCAGTCAAACTCATACACGGGGCCGATCTCATCCTCGCCAATCTTCTTTGCGAAGCTGGCGAGGTAGAGGTGGGAGAGGTTACATACGCCCCATGCTGGCAGGCCTTGCTCGCCACACGGGTTTGTCGCGACAATCTTATTGAAATACCACGAGTTACTATAGTAGTTATACCTATCAATGAACACGACGCCTGGCTCAGCGCTCGCCCACGCACTCCTAATAATCTTCTCCCAGAGTTCGCGTGCACGCAAGCGCTTATACACTTTCACAGGATAGCCCTTCTCCTGCCATTCGCGAATATCACCCGTCCACTCATGCTCATACACATCGCCTGGCACGTTCTCATAGTCGGGGAAGACGAGCTCCCATTCCCTATCCTCCTTGACGGCCTGCATGAACGCGTCGCTCACGAGCACGCTAATATTCGCATTCTCAATCATGCCCGCCTGGGTCTTACTCGTGATGAATTCTTCCACGTCAGGATGCCAGTCTGCGAGCATGAGCATGAGCGCGCCGCGCCGCGAGCCACCCTGCTCGATCAGGCCAGTAGCATAACTGTATAAGGCTCCCCAGCTCACAGCACCACTACTCTTCCCATGCACGCCCCGCACGTACGCGTAGCGTGGCCGGAGCGTGGAGAGGTTCACACCAACACCACCACCACGGCTGAAGATTTCTACCATGCGGCCGAGTGTTTGGATGATCCCCTGCCGACTATCCTTCGGGCTGGGGATGACATAACAATTATACAGGGTGAGGTTCATCGTATAGCCTTCCTTCCCCTTGCTCGCGCCCGTGAGGATCCTCCCGGCTGGCTGGATGTGATGCTTCACAAGCGCGGAGAGCACGTCCGCGTAGAATTGGAGGCGTTTCACGCCCGGCTTCTCATTGGCTGCCACGGCGCGGGCGACTCGGATGGCCGTATCAGCGAAGGCTTCGAGTGGCTTGTCAACACGGTAGAGGGGTGTGGTGATGCGTTCACCCTCATATTCTCCAGTGATCAGGTAGACTTCGACGCGGTCCTCCTTATCCTTGAGGAACTGGGTGATAATGCCCAGGGCGCGGATGGGATATTTGAGATCATCCTTCGCGTTCGCGATGACGAGATCACCAACGTGAATATCCTCGCGTTTCGCCTTGAGGCTGTAGCGGTCGAGGAAGATCATCCGCCCGATCTCGGGGAGGCTTTGAATACCATTCAAAACATGCACGGCCTGTTCTGAGAGGGGGATTCCCTTCTCGCGGAGGCTCTTGACGATTCCTGCTTCTTCCACTTTGGGGATGACGGCTTCCTCAATCATCCGATAGGCTTCTTCCTCCGGCTGTTTCACGAGGAGTTTCACGTCAAGATCCATAGGGTCTTCCACCTCTTCATCCTCATTTTCATTTTTTTCATATTCTCATTCGAGTATCGTCTCCTCTCATTTCCATCTTCCGTCTCATTCCATTGGGAGAGGAAGTGTTTATTCTTCCCATCTCACTCCAACCCTCCCTTGAGGGATCATCGTCCGAGGCGGGTAGAGGAGGAAGGGGGTTTTGCTGGACGCGTCATCAGCCTGATTCGAGAACGGTTTTCACCACGCGCTTGGGGAGGAGGTCTGGGTTGAGCGTGAGGATCATCCGGAGGAAGTCCTCGAGACTGTCAAACTGCTGGTAGACGCTCGCGAAGCGGATGTAGGCGACGAGGTCAATCTCAGCGAGTTCTTCCAAGACCCAGGTGCCGAGTTGTTGTGTTGGCACGGGTGCGTCGAACGCGCGTGCCCTTCGGGTAATTCGTTCAACGGCTGCATCCACGCGTGCGGGATCATACGGACGCTTGTTGAGCGCTCTCAGCATACCTTCCTTGATCTTGTGCGGATCATACTTTTCTCGGCGGCCGTCACGCTTTATGACGGTGAGATCATCCGTGGTGAGCCGCTCGTACGTGGTGAAGCGGCGCTTGCAGCTGAGGCATTCACGCCTGCGGCGGATGGTGGTGGCATCCACGCTCCGTGTTTCAATGACCTGGCTTTCACTCCCACAGTATGGACAGCGGACCATCCCACCCACCATGAATATACGTTTTCCAATACTCATCCACGGAATAGCATATCTTGTGTTTCTACCAGACAGTTAAACACTATATTTAGTGCTTGCACGCCCGCCTAAACCAGCATTCATTTTTAAGCATTTCAGGAGAAGGGAAAGATACATCAGAAGATAGATACTCATGAAAGAGAGAAAAGTTCGGAGAAGACAGAGACAACACGAAGAATGTTATCACTCAAAAAGCGTGAAAACAAGGAAGATTTAAATAAGTGCACAAACCCCCACCCTCTATAGTTACTACTCAAAAGGAGTTGAGGTGGTGTGAATGGCTCTTGAAAACCTCCTGAAAGATGTTTGGGGTAATATAAGCGATCAGTGGGGAACAGTAAGAGAACGACGAAGCGTGTATAATGCATTAGAAGAACAACTAGGCAATCTCAATACCAACCTCCCTCAATTATATGAGGAACGAAGAGGGTCTGAGCTCGCAGACATGGCCGGATCATTAGAAGAAGTGGTAGAAAAAGGAAAGGAAAAAGACGTTCCGCTCCCAGAGGGAGTCATGGATGTCATTAAGGGAGTATACTCTCTCGCGGCAGGAGCGTATATGGAAAAAGCACGAGAAATGGTGACGAAGGAAGAGACATACGTCACCCAGCTTGAAGAGGCAGTGAGCAGAGTTGATCCTCGCTCTCCTCAAGCTCAAGAAGCACTTAAAGGATTGCAAAAGAAGGAAATGCTCTATGCATCGTTTAAGCTTGTAGTGGCTGAAACACTTGCAAAAGAAGGATTACCTATAGATGAGATATACAAGGGAATAGAACAGCTTCGAGAAAAGATGAAGGAAATAGAAAGAAGAGAAAAGGAAGTAGTCTACGAGGCCTTCAAGCATGGAGGACTCATCCCTGCAGGCACATATAAGGACCAAGAGTGAAAAGAAAAGATGAACGCTTTCCAAAAACAATATCTTTTCTCTTTCTCCCCCCTCTCATCTCCTCCTTTTTTACACGACGCCGAGCACTCTCCGCCAGAGCATGCTGGCGAGGAGTGCGGTGAGAATATACACGCCGAGCCAGGTGAGGCGTTTCGGCCAGGGGAGGGGGAGATCGTCAATGATCATCCGCGCGGGGAGTTTTACGCGTTTAACCAGCACGCCCTCCTTCCTTACGCGCGGGCTTCCAGCAGTGAGGCTGAGCTCGCTCCCACCATTCCCTGGAGGGGTGAGGATCAGCCTCCCCTCCTTCGCGGTGAGCATGAGCGTAACCTGGAGGGTTTCTCCTTCCTGGGACTGGTTGAGGATGGTCACGTTCACGCCCGTCAGGCTCACGTTCACGGGCTGGCTGAGTGTGAGGGTAAGCCTGACTGGCTCGCCCTGTGGGACTGGCTGGCTGCTGTAGGCAGCGGCGAGGATCATGAAGATGATGAGCGCGGGGAGGAGCGTCCAGGGCATGACGCGCATTTGTTCGCGCATGAAGAGCGTGTTCAACCGCATCATCTCCCCCTGGCGCTTCAGGGCTTCCTCGGGTGGGAGGGTGCGGACTTCCTTCTGCAGGGCTTTCAAGCGTTCGCGCGCTTCGCGAAGCTTCTGCTGGTCTGTGAGATGCTTCTGGACGAGTGTTGAGACGAGCATGTAGGCTGTCGCGGTGAGGCTGATGATGAGGAAGGCGGGCCAGTCGACGAATACCATGCGGATGGGAGCGGACACGCCCCGCGTTTATAAGCGCATGCTTTTTTTAGACGGCGAGCTGGGGGTGGATGAGCCTGCCGATCAGCCGTCCCTTGAGGATGCCCTGGCGGATGATGCGGAGTGTGAGCATCTTCATGCCATCAGCAAGGAGGAACCATGCCATAGAATACCCCCAGATGAAGAAGGCCCAGTCCCAGCCGATCGGTGTTAAAAGGCTGAAGCCGTAGACGGCGATGAGCGTGCCGATGAAGCGCGTGCCAAAGGTCGCGGCGAAGAGGACTGGTGAAGGCCAGGGTGGCTTCCAGAACCAGTCTTTCACACGCGTATTATAAAGTGTCCCATGCCCCGCCACGACAAGCTTGGTGAAGATAATACTCTGGATCATGCCGAGGGGGAGCTGCCAGACGTCCTTGAGGAGGAAGAGGAGGATGAAACTACTCGCCACGCCCGTCACGCCGAGGATACTGGCAATGCTGACGAGCTCGGGGATATGCCAGCGTTCGGGTGTGAGGCTTGCACGGGCACGATCATACGCGATGGTAATGATGGGCGCGTCATTCAAGAGGGCGAGGAGGATGATCATGAGTGGTGTGACCGGATAGAAGCCGAGGAGGAGGATGGCAAGCGTCATGAAGAACAATACGCGGAGGGTTTCCGCGATCCTATACGTCGCGTAGGCTTCCATGCGGCGGAAGATGCGTCGCGCCGTGCGGATGCCGAGCGTGATGACGCGCAGGCCATCCTTGAGGAGGATGAGGTCTGCAGCCGCGCGTGCAGCATCAGTCGCGTTCGCCACGGCAATCCCCGCGTCCGCCTTGCGGAGTGCGGGCGCGTCATTCACCCCGTCACCCATCATGCCCACAATCCGATCATGCTCTTGGAAGAGCGTGACGAGCTGATACTTATCCTCGGGGAGGACTTCTGCAAAGCCATCCGCGTATTGTGCATGCTTCCATGCCTCGCCCGGCGGGGCTTCGCGGATAACACTGGCGGGGAGGATGCGTGTGCCGAGGCCGACCTCGCGTGCAATCGTCCGCGCCACGGGGAGACTGTCACCCGTGATCATCTTCACGTCCACCTGCTGCTGGCGGGCTTCGCGAATGGCGAGCCGTGCGTCAGGCCGGGGTGGGTCTGCCAGCGCGATCAGCCCTGCGAGACGCCAGGCCCTCCCGTCTTGGATGCTTACGGCGATAACCCGTCTGCCAGCCTCGGCCATCCGCCTGATGAAATCTTCCGCCCTCTCACGCTGCTTCCGGGAGAGTCGTGCCTCGCGGATGAGGACTTGGGGAGCGCCCTTCCGCACGCGCAGCTTGCGTTTCGCGCAGCGGATGACGCCCTCACTATACTTGACGTCCGGGTTGAAGGGGGTGAAGGACTCCTGCCTGCACGGCTTGACATGGCTGGCTGCAGCCCACGCGTAGAGTGGTTCTTCCAGGGGATCGTGATCCTCTTCTCGTGAGGCGCCGAGCGCGTAGCGGATAACATCTTCCTCTCGCCGTACGCTGATGGGCTGGACGTGCGTGACATGCATCTTGTTGAGCGTGAGCGTGCCCGTCTTATCACTCATGAGCGTGTCCATGCCTGCGAGTTCTTCCACTGCTGCGAGACGCTTCACGATCACATGCTGTCGTGCAAGGGTGAGCGCGCCGATCGCCATGGTGAGCGTGAGCACTGCTGGGAGGGCGACGGGGATGCTTGCGACGAGGAGGACAAGGCTGAAGCGGAGGATGTGGAGGAGTGGCGTATGCCGTGCGAGTTCTACGCCGAGCGTGAGGAGGATGAGGATGAGCGCTGTAATGATAAGCACGTCTCCGAGCGTGAGGATGAGCCGCTGCACGTGGGAGCGTTCTTCACGCTCCGCGCGCGCGACGAGGCTGAGCGTCCTCCCGAAGGTTGTCTGCCGGCCCGTGGCGATAATAACGCCTATGGCTTCGCCACGCTTCACAATACTATTCGCATACGCGAAGCATCCCTCTTCGAGCGTGACGGGGAGGCTCTCACCAGTAATCATGGACTGGTCGGCGAGGAGTCCTGTCGCGTGGAGGATGCGCATGTCCGCTGGGATGATATCCCCGAGGCGGATCTTGACAATATCCCCGGGGACGAGCTCGTCGGCTGGCAGCGTCTGCCAGGCGCCGTCACGGAGGACGCGTGCCGTACGGCTCATCTTCTGCTTGAGCACGCGGAGCGCGCTGAGCGCTTTATGCTCCTGCCAGAAGTCGACGATCGCGTTGACGATGAGGAGGATGAATGTGAGCAGGGCGTCCTCCCATTTTTCGAGGAGGATGCTGAGGAGGATGACGCCCTCAAGCATCCAGGGGATGGGCCCCCAGAAGCGTTTTGCGAGGCGCTGCCAGGCGCTTGGCTCATGCTCGTCAATCCGGTTCGGCCCGTATGCTTGGAGGCGGCGTTTGGCTTCGCGCGTGGATAAGCCCTCCTCGGGGCTTGTGCCAAGCTGGTCTAAGAGCTGGCGGATGGGCATGCCCTCAAGGCTTTTCGGATCATGCGTTGGACAGGCCATGCGCGTTCAGCCTAGTCGTTCCGTGTCGCGTGGCGTGAGAAGGATGCCGATGAGCAGGATGCTGATCATGCTCAGCTTGCCGAGGAGGACGAGCAGGTCAAACCATGGTGTGGGTGGTGTAAGCATGTGCGATCACCCCATGCAGGGATGGTTTAAACGCGTATCCGAACCACTCGGGAATACTCACGAGGAGGATGGTGGTGTTCGGACGCGATGGATGAAGAAGCCGATGAGATAGGCGGGGATGATGAAGATGCTTGCCGCAATGAGAGGAATGATGGCGAAGAGGCTGAGATCTCGGCGGAGCAGTGTAAGCATGAGGAGGATAATGAAGGTGACGCCGAGCGTGAGGATGATATGCGCGAGGAGGGCGAAGAAGACGAGCCATGGTCGGGGTGGGAGGAGGACTGGCGTGAGCCAGCCGAGGAGCGTGTAGAGGATGAGCATGCTGAAGAAGAGGAGCCATGCGGCAGTCTTGACGGGCGCGGCGAGGAGGATGAGCGTGAGCAGTGGGATGCTCAGCGCGGTAAGCTCGAACAAGAAGAGGCCTCGCATACGAGCGTGTTAAAGTGTGATGAACTCTTA
>WAPJ01000070.1 GCA_015520785.1 Candidatus Woesearchaeota archaeon | reverse complement strand
TGGTGAATGATCACGTCCAGCCGCGAGGAAGGGTGAGGCTCACGCTCCAGCGTGGGAGGACGTATTATGGGCGGCTCCCACCCCCACCAGGGGGAATACGCGCACCCCCCGCGGACGCACCCCTCCGGATCATCTTCACATACGAGCAGAGGGAAACCCATTCTCCCTTTCTCGTTACGAGTTATACGATTCCGGATAAAGGCGTCTTGCGTGTCGTTCAGATTCAAGGGTATCGCTTCCCCCGCGGCCCCACGCCCTTCCAGGAGACGCCGATCAGCGTGTATGCGCGGGTCACGCTTCGCATGCTCATGCATACTGCTCGCGCACTCGGCTCGCGCAGTGTTCAAGTCCTCCCCGCCGTGTATCAGCAGATTATCCATACGAGCCAGATCCCCGAGATTCTGAGACGCTTGTATGAGCGGTATGACGCGCCCGCACTCGCGCAAGGCTTCCGGAGAGGCTTGGATGGGATGCTCACACGCAGGATGAGACTTGGAGACTGAAACGATTCCAAGAGAGAGGGTGGGCGAAAGAAAAAAGAAGGAGGGATGACTCCCCGGGGAGAAGAGGAGAAGGGAATGGGGGATGTTGCATGGTGGGATGGACGCGTATCCTCCGGGATGGGCTTATCGCGTATACGCTCATTTTCATTATAGGGTCCATCATCTACTATGGGATCACGCCAAGCATTCTGGGTGTGAGCATGCTCTTCATCATGCCACTCGTCATCTATCCGATCGCACGCTTCTCCACGCTCCGCGGCCTGGAGGCGAGGCTTCCCATCCGATGCTGGGAGGGTTTTAAGACTGGTCTCGCTTGGATGCTGCTCGCCATCCTGCTTGACACGCTCATCCTCGTGTATGGTTTCGGTATTGGCTGGGACTTCTTCCTCAAGGCCGACTGGACACTCCCGGTCGGTTATGCGGAGTATGTGCTGAGTGTCCTGCTGGCCGCAGTATGGAAGCGTTCGGAAAGAGAAGGGAGAGGTAGGGGAAGAAAAAGAAGAGGAGGGAAGAAGCAGAGAGAAGAAGGAGAGTGACTCATAACCAGCCTATCCGCTTCAAGTAGTCTTCTGCATTCTCGCCGCGAATATCGTTCAGTGTTTTCCCTTCCTTTTCAAGCTTCCTGCCGAGGGTGAGCGTGATATCACTCATCAGCTGGGGGCCCTCATAGATCATCCCGGTGATGAGCTGGAGCCAGTCTGCGCCCAGCTGGAAGCGTTCAAGCGCATCATCAGGCGTGAAGATACCTCCCACGCTCACAAGGGTCTTCTCTCCCTTGAATGTGTGGTACGCGTAGGCGAGCGCGCGCTTCGCGAGTGGTTCCACCACTTTGCCGCTCAGCCCTCCCTTCCCGAGGAGGGGGTCTTTCAATCGTTCCTTGACGAGAGGGTCTTCAAGATTCTTGGCGAGATTGGTGAAGATGAGCCCGTCAATCGGATACCGTCTAACCGTATCAAAGAGGATGTCCAATTCCTTCTTATCATAATCCGCGCTTATCTTGAGATAGACTGGCTTCTCCTTCCCATGCGTGAAGAGCCTGTCGAACAAGTATGGGAGCATGCGCGGATTATTGAAGGGAATACGACACTGCGTGTTCGGACAGCTCACGTTAATCGTAATATACTCCCCAATATCCTCTTCGATGATGCGCTGATAGCTATACGCGTAATCATTCGCGGCGGCCTCGGGATCATCCATCCCAGCAGTATTCGTCACGGCAATACTAATGCCGAGAATACTCTTCCCCGTGTATGCTTTTAATCGTGGGATGAGCGCGTCAATCCCCTCATTCATCAGGCCATAATAGACCTGGATGCTCTTACTCTTCTTGAGCCGCCAGAGGCGTGGCCTGGGATTCCCTGGGCAGGGTTGTGCGGTGATGCTGCCGACTTCGATCGCGCCAAAGCCGAGCTCGGGGAGGATGCTGAGGAGGCGGGCGTTCTTGTCAAAGCCTGCTGCGAGGCCGACTGGCGTGCGGAGGTGGAGGCCTTCACGCGTGGTAACACGCATATGGGGGTGTTCCGCATTATACAGTGTGCGGATAAGCCATCGTCCAAGCTGATGCTTGCCGAGGCGTTCGCCAAGCAGTGTCATGCGGTCATGCACACGCTCGGGATCCTGGAGGAAGAATATGGGCTTTGCAAGCGTCTGATAGGCTGCACGGAGGAATCGTTGTTTCAATGGCATGCGAGGGGATGAGAAAAGAAGGCGTATAAGAAGCTTATCTTTTCTCAGCGTAGTTCTTCTTCCTAAGCCATTCTCAAACATCCTTCCATCTCCTTCTTCTGCGAAGGAAGGATTCTCCACGCTCTCGTTCCATCTTCTCCCATCCTTTCTAAGGGAAAATTTAAGGGAATGGGTTGATGAAGAAATGCTATGGAGAAAAAGAAAGGGGGAATGTGGAAGAGGAAAAGAAGGGAGAAGGGGAGGGGGGAGGATGCTTATTCTATTGGGATGACGCCGAGGAGGCGGGCGTACTGCTGGCGCGCGTAGCGGAGATCCTCCTCCATGACTTCCTCGCGATGATTAATCTTCGCGAGGAAGTCATGGAGG
>WAPJ01000069.1 GCA_015520785.1 Candidatus Woesearchaeota archaeon | reverse complement strand
TCGTAAATCTTCTGCTTCCTCCCCTCGAGCCGTGCAGTCTGCCCCGTTGGGTAGATGGCTGGATGGGCGGGATCTGTCTTCTTTCCCTGCACGGGTCGTGGCATCCCCTTGAGGATCCGCTCTACAAGCTGACGGTATGCTTCCTGCTTGGCGAGGCTTTGCAAGAGGCTGCGATAGCCGAGGCTTGCTGGGAGTTGCTGACTGCTCGTCCGCGGATAGCTGATCAGCCCATTCACGTACAAGTCTTGGGCGATGCTGAGCGTCTCCGCGGGCTTAATCTTAAAGGCCGCGTAGGCTTCCGTCTGCAGCGTGGTCAGGTCAAAAGCGGGTGGGGGGTTGAGCTTCTGCTCCCTCCGCTCAATGCTCACGACTCGCGCGGTCTTGGCTGGCTTGACCTTCTCATACACGCTCTCTGCTTCCTTCTCATCCCAGAAGCGTTCCCTCGCGTGGAGCGCGGTAAACGTTTTCCCGTCCTTTTCGCTCGTGAGGGTGAGCTCCCAGTATGGCTCTGGCTTGAAGGCCTGGATTTCACGCTCCCGGTCCGCGACAATCTTCAAGGCTGGTGCTTGCACGCGACCCGTGCTGAGGACTGCTCTGATACCACCCTCGCGGATAGCCGCGCTCAGCATTCTGGAGAGGTTAATCCCATAATACCAGTCAAGCTTATGCCGGGTCTCCCCCGCGATCGCATTCTCCCAGTGGAGGTGTTTCATCCGCTTCACGAAGGCTTCCTCAAGGTCTTTCTTGGTGAGCGCGGAGAATTTCATCCGCTCCGCATCCTGCCTCCCGGCGAGACGCGTAATAATCGTATAGCCGATGACTTCACCCTCAATGTCAAAGTCTGTTGCCACGATCAACCTGTCAGCCTTCCCCGCGAGTTCCTTGAGAAGAGTATAATAGTCACGCGTATACGCGGCAGTCTTATCAACTTCGAAGGCTGGCGCCCAGTCAATCGTGAAGACGGGATACGCGCGGAAGCCCTTCCCCTCTACTTCTTTGAGGCTGAAGATATGCCCCACAGCGCTCGCCACGTAATACGTCTCCCCGTCTCGTTCAAACTCGTAATAGCCGACCCTCCCCTTCTTCCTGAATGTCGGCTTGCTGGGCGCGAGCGCAGAGGCGATCTTCTGCGCTGTCTTAGGCTTCTCCGTGATGATCAGCGTTGTCATACTCCCTACTCCTCATTCCTTTTCCTGGCGGGAATCAGAGATGAGTATATAAAAGAACAACCCCTCCCCGGCAGGTTTTAAAACACCCTCCTCTAAACCCCTGGGCTGGGGCCGTGGTGTAGCCTGGACCAGCATCCGAGCTTCGGGAGCTCGTGACCCCGGTTCAAATCCGGGCGGCCCCACACGCTTTAAGTATAATGAACAATTCTAATCCTCCTTATATTATCCTCGTATGCAGCCCTTCCCCATCCCTCCAGGATCTTGAACGGCTCCTCCTCACCACGCTCCGCGAGAAGAAACCAATCCACGCCCAGTGTGGAGCAGAAACATACCCGCTCATACCCGTCTATCATCCTGGCGGCATGCTCGCAGGCTACGCGTCACAACCACTCGCAGAACGGCTCTTCAAGGCGTACAAGACGCTTGGCGCGAGCTGGGAGGAACGCGCAGCACGCTTCGCACGCATGCTCCCACCAAGCGTGAAGCATCTCGCAGGAGTATATGCCACGCAAACCCTCCCCGAGAGGATTATCATCCCCGTGCTTGACCATCGGCGGGAACGTGGTTTTCTCATCATCCCCCGTGAAGCGTATGAGAGTCTCAGCGTCCTCCTCCAGCAGGAATCCTGCCAGCTGCGTATTCCCACGCTCATGATGGGTGAGGCTCCTCACAGCCTATAGGTTTAAAAGACGCTTCTCGCTGCCCTTCCAAGCATTGCTCCCGTGGTGTAGCTTGGATATCATGGAGCCCTGCGGAGGCTCTGACCGGGGTTCGAATCCCCGCGGGAGCACATCTTTCCTCTTGTGATGCTTCATGGACTGGCGTCTCCCACTGCTCGGCACGATCATCCTCTGGGGTTTTCAAGGAATCCTCCTCAAGAAGGCATCTCAAGCCACGACGCCATGGCATGTCCTCACGCTTAGCGGGATCGTCTGGCTTCTCATCAGCCTTATCGTCATCCTCAAGGTAGGCTTCCCACCCCTCCACACGATCCCCCTCGTTCTTGCAGCGGTGTTGAGCGGTGCGTTCGGCTTCGTCCTCCTCCTCTTTGCCATTAGTAGTGGTCCCGTGAGTATCGTGTATGCGTTAAGCACGCTCTTCCTCGCCGTCACAACAATCCTCGCCTGGCTCATCCTCCACGAACAGCTTACACCAGTCAAGATTATGGGTATCATCCTCGCCATGCTCGCCGCCTTCCTCCTCAGCCTCTAAAGAGGATATCCCTTCACCTATTCCTTACTCTTCTCATTCCTCATTCCTTCTCTCATTCACTCCTCTTATTCATTCTCTTCTTCTTCCAATGAGTGCTTCTCCAGGGTAGAGAAGATGAAAAGTAAAAATAAAAGACGAGGAATGAATGAGCGTATTACCCTGGAGGGTGAATGAGGGAGAATCTCTTTTGCGGAGCGTGCGGGGGGTGGGATTTGAACCCACGAACCCACTGAGGGACAGGATCTTAAGTCCTGCGCCTTTGACCAGGCTCGGCCACCCCCGCAGAGGCTTCAGAGAGGTGCTCAGCCCTCTTAAAGGTTGGGGCTTTCTTTATTCTCTTTTCTCTCTTCTCTCTTTATCTCTTTTCTTTTTGGATGGTTTATGAATGATGCTTCTCATGGGATGCACATCCTAATTCTTCTTGTGGAGTGTGCTGAAGGAAATCCTTTGGGAAGAGGATGAAGATGGAATGGAGGGTTAAGGGCTTTATGACGAGAAGGAGAAGTGGGGTTGATAATACTACGGGTTGATGAATAGGGAAGACGGAAGGATTTTCCTCCTCATACACCCTTCGCGGCCATGTGGAGGATGACATCTACGAGCCGGTTACTATAGCCATACTCGTTATCATACCAGCTGAAGATCTTCACAATCCGTCCTTCTGCGATGGTCATGCTCGCATCAATAATCGCCGAGTGGGGGTCACCAAGAATATCCGTGCTCACGAG
>WAPJ01000068.1 GCA_015520785.1 Candidatus Woesearchaeota archaeon | reverse complement strand
GGCAGTAAAAGACTGTGATTCTTTCTCTCTTTTCATTGAAATCTGGGCGAGTTGTGTCGTAATCGCCGCGTGCGCAATAAACGTCCTGATTTCTTCTTCAGGGATTAAGTCAACAAGGTGGACGTCAGGAGGAATGTATCCTTTTTGCACCTGCATATTCTCTCACTGTCAGATTCTCTTTCTTTTTAAGAATGCATGATGAGAAAGTGTCATCATAAAGTAAGGATTATGCGTATGGTTTGTAGGCACGTGCAACCCCTCCGCGTAGAGTAATGTTTTTAACCCGCTTCCCGCCGCCTTGGCGTTGGCCGCCATGGTGTATCGGCTAGCATGGGAGCCTGTGGAGCTCCAGGGCCGGGTTCGACTCCCGGTGGCGGCCCACGCTCACCTCTTCTCCCTTCCTCCTCTCCCCTTCTCGTTCTTTTATTTCTTCTCTTTTATTTTTTGACGATGATGATTCTTCCTTCCGAGGATATCTGCTCATAGGATCGTTCTTCCGCATACGCGTGGGCGATCCGCTCCACGAGGGGATTCTCAGGCTTGATTGGGATGGCTGTCAGGCCGCTCGCGTACAACCAGTCAAGATGCTCCTGGAAGAGGATCCTCCCCAAGCCGTGTCCGCGATATACTGGGTGGAGTGTGAGAAGCCCCACGTCAGGCTTGAAGCCCCCATTCTCCGCGTAGAGTGGTCGGAGGTATGCGCCGCGTATCATCCCCTCTACTGTGAGCGTGCTGATCGCATGATACGCCTCCAGCTCTGGCCAGGCAAACTGGAGGAGGGCTTCAAGACTCTTCACGAGACGATCCTCTCCCGGCGGGAGGAAGTAATGCGTAATGATAATCTCCTCGCTCATTACTCTTGCGGCTGAAAGCACACGTTTAAAAGCACACGTCCTTCCATGCTGGTGCATGGTACGATTAGCGCGGGGCGTGAAGGACTGGGCCTCTAGGCAGGCATGGCAGCGGCAACGCCTCCTCCGCCTGATCGAGGACGCCTACCAGCAGGCGGGCTTCCAGCCACTGGCAACACCGCATATTGAACGCGAAGAAACACTGCTCAGCAAGTTCTCGGGTGGCGAGGAGATCATCCGAGAAATCTTCCGCCTCTCAGACCAGGCCGGGCGGAAGCTCGCGCTCAGGTATGATCATACCGTCCCACTCGCACGCTTCACCAGCCTCCACAAGGACCTCCCCCTGCCGTATAAGCGATATGCGATCGGCACGGTCTTCCGTGATGGTCCGGTCAAGCGGGGCCGTCTCCGCGAGTTCATCCAGGCGGATATTGACACGATCGGCGCACGGGAAGGCCTCGCTGATAGGGAGATCCTGGAAACGATTAGCCGTGTCTTCCGCCAGCTCAACCTCCCATTCACCATCCGCATCAACCATCGGACGATCCTGGATAGTATCATGCGCGACGCTGGCGTAGCTAAGCCAGAAGACTCGATCCTCACCCTGGACAAGCTCGAGAAGATCGGCCGGGAGGGTGTAGAAGCGGAACTCAGAGAGAAAGGCTATACGGATGAAACAATCAAACGCATCTTTATTCTGCTCGAAGCGGCCGAGAAGGGGAGCGTGCCGGACGGGGCGCGTGACGCGTACACATTCATCACGACGCTCACCGACAAGCTTCCTGAGGCGGTCTTCACACCAACGCTCGCCCGCGGACTCAACTATTATACGGGCATCCTCTTCGAATACTACACGCCAGGCTTTAACAGTGCGATCGCCGCTGGTGGGCGCTATGCAAGGCTGTTCGAACAGTGGGGCCTCCCCTTGGAAGCGGTAGGGGGGAGTATTGGTGTTGACGCGCTCCTCGAGAGCGGCATTCTCGCCGACCCCTTAGAGACGCCTGGCGTGTATCTCATCCCAATCCACCAAGAGGAGGCAGCATTCACGCTCGCCCAAGTCCTCCGCGAGGAGGGTATCCCAGCATTCCTCCTCCCCTCACGGAAGAGTATTAGCGGTGCGATCCGGCATGCTGAGAGCCTCGGCTACGCGTATGTCATCTTCATCGGCGAAAAAGAAGTCAGGGAGAATACGTATACGCTTAAGAGTCTCAAGACGGGCGAGGAGGAACACCTCCCACTTGCACGCCTGATTGAAACCCTCCGCGAAACCATCCGCTTCCAG
The DNA here is from genome assembly GCA_015520785.1 of Candidatus Woesearchaeota archaeon. Lineage (GTDB taxonomy): Archaea > Nanobdellota > Nanobdellia > Woesearchaeales > WAPJ01 > WAPJ01. The sequence goes on along the minus strand of WAPJ01000068.1, from coordinate 4,549 downwards.
GAGGAGAATCTCACCCTCCACGCGAGAGAAGCATAAAGCCTACTCGTCACCCGTCACGTTCTCCCAGCCATGCTCAGTACGGATGAAAGAATCCTCCCACTGCGCCACCCAGCCCGAATCACGCAAGGGTGGATAGCTGACGAGCAAGCCTTCTTGGCGTAAGCGTTGAAGGATATACGCTGCGCGCGGAGCGCCAACCACGCGCGCGAGCTGCCATCGGCTGAACGGCAAGCCATGCCGCTCCCTAAAAAAAGCCTCCGCGCGGCGGATGATCATATCCCGCGTACGCAACGGCCATGCTGCCTGGAAGACCTCCGCAGTCCCATGCTCCTGCACGCGCCCAGCACCCAGGCTCCCGAAGGGTTCAAAGGCAGTATGCACTGCAGGCTTCCGCGCATCACTCGTGGGAATGTTCGGTATCTGCGGGTCGGCATGCACCGTCCAGCGTGCCAGGCCATGCCCCGACAGGTTCACGATAGGATTCACCCCGTGCTCCCGGAGGGTTTCACTCACCACGCGTCCAATCTCACCTACGCTTGCATCCCGCATGAGCCATTCACGGCCAGCAGCATACGCTTCCCGCACACTCTTCACGAGGCGTTCCGCTTCGCGGCCAAGAGCAATGCTCCGCGCAGCATCCGCAATCACACCACTCACATGCACGCCCATGTCAAGCTTAACCACTCCTTCTTCAGGAATGGTCCGCTCATCCTCGGGCATGGCAGTATCATGCGCTGCAGTCTCATTCACGCTCACCTGTGGTGGGAAGGCCTCGCCAGCCTCAGCATCACGGATCGCTTCTTCCGCCGCGAGGATAATCTCGCGTACCAGCACGCCAGGCTTCACCATGGGGAGGACATGATTAAACACGCGCTTGAGAATCCGGCCGGCACGCCGCGCCTCCTCCCGATAGGCTTCATCATACCACTCATCCTGCATGAAGCACCCGTGTACTTCCCATCTTCTCTTAAATGAATCGTTCTTCTCCTCTCTAACTTTGTCTTTTCCGATCTTCTTCTCATTCTTTACTGTCCGAATAAGATACCCCATCATCTTCTTGAAGAAATCCTCTCTGAGCGTAAGGGTGAGAGTCGCGGGAAGAAGACGCGTCTTATGAAGGAGGGAACAGAGCATGCCTAGTGGTGGGGGATACTGCTTGAGGCCGGTCGAATCCTCCTCACCGTTCCGACTCGTACGCTTTCCGACGAGAGATGACGCCAGCAAAATATGCTGTGATCTCAGCCGCAGCAACGCCGAGCGTGGCGTAAAAGAGGCGTTCAGTCTCAGTCTCTCCGACTACTCCAAGGGAGCGATTCGCGAGGCCTGCAATGAGTGGTGCTGTACCAGCGATAAGACGTGCGAAAGGATCCGTACTCTTCCTTCCAAGCTGATAGGCACTCCACAATCCGCCAATGCCTGCGAGCGTGAGGGCAAGCCCGTCAGGATGAATCCTCTCCGGATCAGGCGTCGGAGGGGGGTGTTGGGCGAGAATCTCCTCTAAGCCCATACTACGCTGGAATGGTGAGATACTCTTTATAAGCATTCTCCCGCCTAATCACTTTCTTGTGGGACGGATCATTCTTGAAGCATCCTGGGAGGTCGCCAACAAGGTTGGCGGTATCTACACGGTCCTCGCGAGCAAGGCGGAACGCATGCGCAGTCTTGCTGACGAATACTATGCGATAGGGCCGTATATTGAGGAGAAAGCCGCGCTCGACTTCACACCACAACCAATGCCCGCCTGGCTGGAACGCATCGCACACAGCTTGGAAGAGAAGAATATCATCCTCCACTATGGCGTCTGGGAGGTCAAGGGCAAGCCGAACGCCATCCTCCTCTCGTATGACGGCCTCTGGGCGGAGCGGAACGCGTGGCGGAAGCGCTTCTGGGAAGCCTACCGGGTTGACACGATCCGCGCGGGGAGTGATGTTGATCATCCCATGCTCTGGAGTATTAGCATCGCCCTCCTCCTCCAGGAATGGCTCCGCGAAGGCAGGGAAAAACCAATCCTGCACGCGCATGAATGGCTGAGCGGGAGCAGCATCCTCGCAAGCAGACTCCTCACGCTGCCCGTCAAGACTGTTTTCACCACGCATGCGACAATGCTCGGCAGGAGCGTGAGCGCACGGGGAGAAGACCCCCTCAGCATCCTGAATCCACGTGAACGCGCCTGGCAGCTTGGTATAGAAGCAAAGCATACGCTTGAAGAAGCCGCCGCACGGAATGCGGACGTGTTCACCACCGTAAGCCGGATTACCGCGGAGGAAGCCGCACACCTCCTCGGCCGCACGCCTGATGCGATCCTCCCCAATGGGCTTGACCTCAGTCAATTTCCGGATAGCGAGGAAATCCCCATCCAGCATCGCGTCTACCGTGAAAAACTCCGCGAATTCCTCATCCCCTACTTCTTCCCCAGCTATGAGCTCCCACTCGAACACACACTCTTCTACTATATTAGCGGCCGATACGAGTATGAGAATAAGGGGATAGACGTCTTCATCCAAGCACTCGGCCGCCTCAACAAGGTCTTAAAAGAAACCGGGGGAGAACGGCATATCGTCGCCTTCTTCTTCATCCCAGCCAGCGTGAAGCGCATCCGCTACGACCTCCTCAAAGCAAAGGCGATCATTGAAGACGTGAGCGACGCGCTCGACGAAAGCCTCCAACACGCGAAGCGGACCATCCTCCGCAGGTTCATCCATACACCAGCAGAAAAGCTTAGCATCCTGCATGAGGACGCGCAGCGCATGCTCAAGACAGCCGCGTTCGCCCTCAAACGCCCTGATGACCCGCCGCTCAGCACGCACATCCTCACCTATGAAGAGGAGGATGCTATTCTCAACGCGTTCCGCCGTGAAGGCCTCCTCAACCGCAAGGAGGATCGTGTTAAGGTCATCCTCTACCCAGCCTATCTCAACCGGAATGACGGGCTTATCAACCTCGACTATTATCCCGCCATCCAGGGCTGTCATCTCGGCGTCTTCCCCAGCAAGTATGAACCATGGGGGTATACGCCACTGGAGAGTATCGCGTATGGCGTCCCCGCCATCACCACGGACATTGCAGGATTTGGAGATGACCTCCTCCAGAAGGGCCTTGACGGGCAGGGCGTCTACGTCCTCCGCCGAAAGCATGCAACACAAGAAGAGACAATCACCCGTCTCACAAGCCTCCTCACCGACTACGCCCTCCTCCCCCACGATGCACGATTAGAAGAAAAGCATAAAGCCCTTCACACCGCAAAAGCGTATGATTGGAAGGAGCTTATCAAGCATTATGAGATGGTCTACGATCGGCTCGTTGGATAAGCATACCCTCCTTCTCTCTTATTCTATCGCTTTCTCAAGCATGCTCCCACCGTGCTGAGAAGAGAGACTGTCTGAAGGAAGAAAAGAATGAAAGAAGAGAGGAAAAACAGTTTTCAGAGGAGGAGGCTTTACCGCCACCAGCCGAAGTGGAAGAAGCGCATCAACCGCTGGAAGAAGCCCTGCCGCTTCCCCACTCCTGGCGTGGTCATATTCTCCCCATTATCCTCCTGTGCCTGCTGGTATGGCTGACCCTGACCACGCATGGCCTGCACCATGCGGCCCTGCCCCTGAACTCCCTCATGCTGGTTCATCATCCGGGCATTCTCCCGTACCATTCCCTGCCTCCCATGAGGAGACGTATTGTTCAGGATTGCTTCAACCTCCTCCTGGCTGAGCACGCTGGGCGTGTATGACTCGTTCAATGCTTCAAGCCGTGTGATAAACGCGCGGAGATGATTCTCCGATCCCGCTTTGAGATTCGTATAGACGCGTCGAATATCCTCATGCTCCACACTCTCAAGACGCTCATTCAAATCCTGAATGTCCGTTTCCTCGATCAGCGCGCCGACACGGAGCGCTTCCGCAAGGCTTTCCCTTCCCCGTTCAACCAGCTGCGTGTAGAGTGCCTGTAATTCCTGATTGGTAAAGACACCCTCCTCATCTTTCGCTGGATCAGGAATACCATACGCGTCGAGAAGCTGCTTTACCATGCTCGTATGCTGTTCTTCACTCTGCGCGATCCGCTCAAAGACGGGATCCTTCCACTCCTCGTATAATGCGAGATACACGTCTCGCGCAAGCTTCTCCTCCTCTCGCATATATTGGAGTCCCTCAATCTCCTGCTCGCTGAGCGGTGTTGCATTCTGGACGTCTATCACCTGCTGTCGGACTGCCGGCTGGTTCTTCCCCCAGAACCAGGGGAATGCCAGGCTCATGCTCAGACTCCCCAGCACGACCAGGCTGAGGAGGATATAGGCAAGGATGCGCATAGCCGCATCACCCCCATACTTTATTCTCTTCATATAGCTTTTTTCTTTTCTCCACACCCGTGAAGGGCGGGAGAACTACGTGTCTCATAAGCATGAAACCATCCTTAAAAATACGTGAAACTCTCCCCATACAGGTTCTTCAATGGTTTCAAGAATGTGAAACCATCCCCTCCCCAGGAGGAAACTTTTTTATGCTCTCCATTCCTCCCCTTCTCTTATGAGGAAGAACATGCTCCTCGCGCTTATCATTCT
>WAPJ01000067.1 GCA_015520785.1 Candidatus Woesearchaeota archaeon | reverse complement strand
CTTTCAAACGTCGCCTATAATCCCAAGGTCGGCTATTTTGAACTCCTCGGCAGGGTGAAGCGGCGGACGCTCACAGCGAGCACGGCGAAGACCTTCGCTCAAACCCTGCGGATGCTCGCGCTCAGCCGCGAAGTACTGGAAACACGGGATATTGCGACGAAGCGAGAAGTCTACTATGTGAGCAAGAATTGGGGTGAGGCACGCTTCAAGGAGCAGCCTGAGAGTGATAGTGTCATGGAGGATATTGAAGCCATGCTCGGCCTCACCCGTGAGAAGCTCGGCTTCATCCCCGAGGAGGACGGGGCAAGCATCGTCGGGGATATTAAGATTATAGACTATAACCCGGAGACGAAAGAAGAAGAAGTGATTGATGCTACCAGGATGGGGAGTGGTGGCTGGAATATTCCGAATAACGTGGAACACTTCCAGTTTGAGATTGGTAAGGCTGACTTCATCCTCGCCATTGAAACGGGGGGTATGTATCAGCGTCTCGCCTACCACCGCTGGTGGAAGAAGGCCAATGCACTCCTCGTCCACTTGAAGGGCGTGCCGAGCCGAGCAACACGACGCTTCCTCCGCCGATTGAACGAGGAGGAGAAACTCCCCGTGTATGTCTTCACGGATGGCGACCCGTACGGATGGCTGAACATTTACCGGACGCTCAAAGTAGGAAGTGGGAATGCCGCGCATATTAACAAGTACTTCTGCGTCCCAAAGGCACACTTCTTCGGCATCACAGCAAGGGATATCACACAGTACGACCTGCCAACCCATCCCCTACAGGATGTTGACGTGAAGCGCATCCAGGATGGCTTGAAGAATGATCCGTTCGTCAAAGCCCACACACCCTGGCAGAAGGAGTTAAAAGCACTCCTCAAGATGAAGAAGCGTGCCGAACAGCAAGCACTCGCAAAGCATGGTCTGAATTTCGTCATGACCGACTATCTCCCCGCGAAACTAGAGAATCCCAAGGAATGGCTGCCATAATTACGTTTTTCTTTAATATAGATATTTGAACATATATTTCGGAGGACATAAAAAGAGGAGGTTATACCTACCTGTCCATGGTCCCAAATACAGCATTAAATACCACACTATCTGCGATTAGATCTCTAACAGAAGGTTTTATTCAAGCAGGAATAGACCCTAGTTTGGCTAGATCTTTAGCATTTCTTTTACTCGTATCTATATTTATGGTAAGAGTAGGGAGAGTTATATTAAAATTATCTAAAAAGCATTAGGAATATCTCTCCAGCTTTTCTTCCACTGGCTGGGCGCGGAGGACGTCGCGGAGACGGGTGAAGAAGTAGTCCTTCCCCGCGATGCGTGCTACTTGGAGCTTCCGCTCCGCGGCCCGGATGAGCACGTCATCGTGGAGGGTTATGCTTGGCTTCCCATCACTACTCAGCACGACCTCGCCATGGGATGCTGCCTGGATGCGGATGACTGCGTGGGGTGGGAGGACGATCGCGTTCGCGAGGGAGAGGTGGGGTGCGATGGGTGTGAGGAGGATGCCCTCCGCCGTGGGGGGTAGGATTGGTCCGCCGAGTGAGAGTGCATAAGCGGTTGAACCGGTTGGTGTGGCGGTGAGGATGCCGTCAGCATGATACTCGCCGAGATACTCCTCATCAATCCAGACTTTGACATGGACGGGCTTGACATCGCGGCCGCGGGTAATGACGAGCTCGTTAATGATGAGGAAGGATTCTCTCGCATGGAGTGCGTGGAGGAGGAAGCGTTCCTCAAGCCAGTAGTCTCCATGGGCAAGCGTTCTGAGTGTTTCTCTCCACGCGTCGCGACGCGTATCGTAGAGGAAGCTTAACCTCCCAGCGGGAATGCCTGCAATGGGAATATTATGCTCTGCGGCGCAGGCTGCCGCGTGGAGGAAGGCGCCATCACCACCAATCACGAGGATAAGTTCTGCATGCTCGCACGTGTCAACGAGGGTGAAGAGCTGTTCTGCTTCATGGCGTACCTGTCGTGCGAAATCACCGACGCGTTTCTCATCCGTCCAGAGGTAGAGGCGCATAGAAGTGCTTGGGTAAAAGGCTTTTTTTATAAGTGCGCGTCGCGTGTATATGCTTAAGGTGTTCTTTGCGTACGCGTGGGAGCTCTGGAAGTGAAGGGGTATTCGTCCGCAAATCACTACCTAAGAAAATCTTAAAAACATAAGCAACTAACAAGTGGTAACATGGAATGGTTGCGGCTTTCAGCGGGGGGAGAACGGCTCAACACGCGGCTTGAAGACTTCCTCAAAGCGTATGACCTGTATAATAAGACACTTGCGAATAGCTATGCGTGGGGAAAACTGATAGAAGCGCGTGACGCGGTTCTCCATGAAAGCGAAGCATTAAATCCTGAAAGCCCGTTTGAAGAAGCATTCAAGGAGCATGCACGCATTCTTGCCGAGAAACTCTCTACACTCCTTTCCCTTCGGCGAGAAGGGAGGGATGCTGAAGCTTCAATCACTCTTCTTGGGGAAGATCTTGTCAAACGAATTCATACACTTGGACGCGCATATCCTGAGGAGAAAGAATACGAAGCGCTCCTGAAAGGCGAGGAATTCTCATCTCCCGTCACCATGCAAGAAGTCCAAGCCGTTCACCGTCAGCTCCCAGAATTAGAAAGGATCCTCCACGAGTTTTTTGAAGAACAGGGTCTTGAGGGAATGCGTCACGAGTATGCCCACCAGTATGGGTGTGAAAAGCCTCTCCAATGCATGGATACTGCTGAGACGTATGGGCGGAGCTGGTGGGATTCGCACAAGGGGATCATCGCGCTCAGCACGAGTATCTTCTTCCGAAAGGGGAGAGAGTATATTCTTGATGTCGCGCTTGCGGCGGCAGCGCACGAGTGGGGGCATGCGTTGAGCTCCCTCAGAGCATCCAGTCTCCCTTCAAGCCTCCGTATCAGGAAGGATCATATTACGCCGATCACGCTTCCCGTGGATGAGCATTATGCCATGTCCCTCGAACGGAGAATGGTAGCATGGCTTGAAGAAAGGAAGATGCTCCAATACCCCCTTCGGGAGGAAGAGGAGATAAAAGAAGCTGGGCATATCCGCTGGCTCTCCATTGG
>WAPJ01000066.1 GCA_015520785.1 Candidatus Woesearchaeota archaeon | reverse complement strand
GGGGATTGTCCAGCCCGTCTTCCGCCGAACCCTTCGGGGCGTGGTGAGCAGTCAGACTACCGTCTCATGGGAGGGCTGGGGGAGTCCCGTGCAGGGGGAGAGTGACGTTCTCAAGCGGGTTGAGGAAGCGTTCATCACGCATGATCTCATTCTCGGTGTGAACTGGCGGGTCCTCCTCCCACGGCTCGCGAAGCGTGCTGAAATGCTTGGCGTGCCCTTCAAGCCTGGCGTGGATTATACTCCCCCCGCCAGGACACGGCATGGCTGGGGGGTGCGGGGACGCGTGCTGATAGACGTGCGAGAAGTCCGTGTGATGAGGGGTGATACGCGCCGTCTCCTTGAGGACGCGTATGCAGCATTGCACACGGAGACCGCGCTGAAGCGCGACCTCCCCATGGGCGTAGGACCGCTCTTCCGGCTGGTTGAACGTGAGCTTCCCGTGCTTGTGAAGCTCGCCCAGCTGACGCGCGAATCCCTCAGGGAGATTGTCCGATTGACGCCGGGGGGATTGTTCATTCAGTATTCTGGCGAGCAGGGCGTGCGGGAGGGTGAGCGGATCGCGCAGCGCGTCATCTACATGCCAGCAGCCTTTGCACAGCCCCGTGCGCGTGTACGCTTCCCAACGCTCTTCGCTGATCTCGCGCTCAGATGGAATGCTGCGGCTGACACGCTCAACTGCTCGTGCTGTAGGCCGGCTGATGGGCGGAGCGTCTGGCATTGCGAGAAGCGGGAGAGCCGGCTCTTACGCTGGGTGCGGCGCGTGCGGGACGCGTATGCGGATCTCGCCGTGATCGTGCATGCGGATCCACGCTTACGCTCAAGCTTAAAGGCTGCGGAGCTCCGCGCGTATGAGATCCTCCTCGAGGGGGTGAGTGAAGCGTATGCACTGCCGGGCAGTCCATTCTATGCTCCTGGGAGTGTACGCTTCCTCCGGGGATTGTTAAGCAGGCTTGTCAAGCGTGTGCGAGAGCGGATTGTCGCGTTCGAGGAGGATACCTTCTACGTGCGGCATGCGGAGGACGTGCCAGTCCTCCTGCGAGAAGTGGAACGGCTCGCGGGGCGGCGACTCCCGTATACGCTTGAAACCTTTGGGAAGGCCCTCCTCCTCCGGGGGAGGAAGCTGCGTTTCGCGTATGAGCATGAGGGCCGCTTCCGCATGGAGGGTTTTGCCAGCCGCCTGTCCGGCTTGAGTGGTGCGGCAAGCCTGCTGCGGGATCGGATGGTTAAGCGGCTCGTTGAGGGTGCCTCACGACGGGATATTCTCGGTCTCCTTGAGGATGCTGCCGCATGGCTGCCACGGCTCGGCTGGGAGCAGCTCGTGATGAGTCTTGACACAGCCCTCCTCCCCCGGCGCGTCTGGCGGGATAGTGTGGTGCGTGAAGCATTACGCAAGAGCCGTGAGGGACTCCTCTTCTACGTGAAGCTGCAGGATGGCGTACTCCTCCTTGACGAGCTTGCCAGGCTTGGGGAAGGAGAGCGGGACATGCTCCGCGCACGGCTTGACGTTGAGTATTATGCTGAAACCCAGTTCCTCCGCGTGGTACAACCCTTCTTGAGCGTGCTTGACATCCCCCTTGAGGAGGCGGAGGAAGCATTCATGCGTGGCATCATGCAGAGCGGGTATTATCTCACGCCAATGGAAGAATAAACACTGTGAGAATAGGATTATCACACAATCACACTTTTATATGCTTCCCACCATCCTGTGAGAGTATGGCACGGATCCGTATCTTCACCGAGAAACAACCATTACGAATAGAAAAGGATGGCGTGACCCTCTGGATCTGCCAGTGCGGCCTCACCAGGAACTACCCCTACTGTGACGGCTCACACAAGCAGACCGAGGGAGAGGACGACTGCCTCTACTGTTATAGCGAGGATGGCACGCGGAGCGAGATAACCCTCCTCACGCCCAGCGGCGAGAAGCACTCCTGTTGCGGCGGGAGGTGCGGCTGCGGGCATCACACGTAAACATTTCAAACATTATAATTTCTCCAAGATCACTTTATGATTCCCCCCAACATACGCGAAGAGGGCATTCTTTTCAGGATATTTTTCAAGTATCTTTTCTAACCTTTGAGAACTAAGATAATTAGAGATCACCCCTAATTCATCTTGAATTCTTCTGATCTCCTCTTTTTTCTTCTCAACGCCATCGTCTGTCCTTCCTGCTTCTAAACCCGTAAGGATAAGTAAACCTTTGAGATGATCAAAAGGAATATTCCACATGTGAGATAATTTAGAAACAATATCATCAAGATCATCTCTTATATTGTAAAGACTAAAAGCCCCTAATGAAAGAGCAACGTACACATCATCACGTTTAATCCCTTTTTCAACTGCTTTTTCAATAACTTCTCTACTGTAAGGATCAATCACAGGATTCTCGGTAGGAATCCCTAATCTTTCTCCTAGCATATAACCATAAATTACCTCAGGAATACTACTCGTAGGGCTACCTTCAATGAGAAATAACCACTTCTCCGGATTACGCTCTGCAAGAGGCCTAATCTCTTCATGCATGAGTCTTAACGCTTCAGAAGAGTAATGTTCTCCGTAGATGGCATACATTTCTTTACCTGTTTCTGTTTGAGTTACACTCAGAACAGCTTTGCCATCTAGAGGGACAGGGGTTGGGACGTCTAAAAGAAAATGATAAAGATTATCTAAAGGCAATGAGCGGTATACCCGCAGTAAGAGCTTATCCTCCAATGTTTCTTCATGAGCGACCATACCTACTGAGAGATAGTAAAATTTTATTTAAATCTTTCCTTACACTTATCACTGGAAAGTGCTAACTTAAAAAAGGATTTCAGAGAAAAACTCCTAAAACACTAAACTGACTTAGGAAATATCTCCCCCACCCCGAAAATCGAGGCAAAGAAGAATAAGACACTACTCACTACTCCTATTCATTTTCACCGTCACGCTTCACATAGACCGTATGCGTGGGGAAGGGGATGTCAATACCCTCCTCTTGGAAGCGCTTATAGATCGCCTTGCGCAATCGTACGGCAGTGTCAAAGCGCTCGCCGGGCGTCTTCACGTAGAAGCGGAGCTGAAAGTCAAGGCTGAAGTCACCCATGTTGAGGAAGACAACGCTCGGCGCAGGATCATCCAGTACGGCTTCATCCTTCCGTGCCACGTCAAGCACGAGAGCTTCAACACGATCCGGATCCGAGCCGTACGCGACGCCAAAGTTGACTGTGCCACGTACGAGGCCGGTCGGCTGTTCAAAATTAATGAACGTGGCCTGGGCGAGACTACTATTCGGGATGATGACCATCTCATTATCCCAGTTGAGGAGCTTCGTGCTCCGCAAGCCGATATCAATAATCCTCCCCGCAGTCCCATCGGGGAGTTTGATCGCATCCCCAATCTTAAAATTCCTATCCAGCGTCAGGCTGATGCCTGCGAAGATATCCTCAAGGCTCTTCTGCAATGCAAAGCTTACCGCGAGGCCGGCCACGCCGAGACCGGCAAGGAAGGGGCCTATCTGCACGCCCCAGAG
>WAPJ01000065.1 GCA_015520785.1 Candidatus Woesearchaeota archaeon | reverse complement strand
CTCCTTCTCTCCACCTTCCTTCCACTCCCCTTCATCTTCTTCCACCTTTACTCATCCTTTTCCACTCCTCTTCTTGAAACGAATACCTTTTCTTTCTACTCGTAACCTCCCCCACTCCCCCCACTATCCTCTTTCTCTTCATCCCCCTTCCTGTTGAGAGGGCTTGGTAAGACGCTTCCTCCTCGCGAGAGAATATGCTGCTGAGAGAGCTGCTTCTTATGAGTAGTCTGAGGGGGAGACAGAGGGGAGGAGGGCTGAGAAGGGGATTTGTATACCCTCAACCACTAGCCGCCGCTTATCACGCTGAGAATCCGGATCTCCCGTGCCTCGCCGAGCGTTTCATCTTCGGGCTTGATCGTGCCGTCAAGCGCGACGAGCACGTCCTCCTCGGGAATACCAAGCTTTTCCAAGAGTTCACGAATCGTCATCTCTCCGGGCAGGTCTTCCTCGCGCTCCTCACGCGTCCGTTCAATCCACACACGCCGCTTCATACACGCAGTTGTAAAGACCGAACGGCTTTAAAACATGCATGCACGCCACCCTCCTCAAGAGATTTTTGGAGTGTGATTGGCCATGTATCGGACGCACGCGTGCGGCATGCTCCGCGAAACGCATCTTGACGAGGAAGTCATCCTGAGTGGCTGGGTGTATCATAAGCGGGATCATGGTGGCGTGGTCTTCTACGACCTCCGGGATCGGAGTGGTATTGTGCAGGTCGTCTTCGAGCCGACGCGTGGTGAAGGCCTCGTTGAAAAAGCAGACCGCGTGCCCCGTGAGAGTGTCGTGCGCGTGCGCGGCCGCGTCCGCAAGCGCCCGAAGGGCATGGAAAACCCAAAGCTCGCCACTGGTATGATCGAGGTTGAAGCCTTTGAGCTTGACGTGCTCAGCCCTGCCAAGCCACTGCCAGTGGACTTGGACATGCTCGGCCAGGCGAACGAGGAGACCCGCCTAAAATACCGGTATCTCGACTTGCGCCGCCAACCCATGCAAGAGGCTCTCATCAAGCGGCATGAGATCGCCCAAGCCGTACGCGAATATCTTAACAAGCAGGGCTTCTTGGAGATTGAAACACCCTACCTGACGCGTTCCACGCCTGAGGGAGCGCGTGACTTCCTCGTGCCAAGCAGGCTGCACAAGGGGAAATTCTATGCCCTCCCGCAGAGCCCGCAGCTCTTCAAACAACTCCTCATGCTCGCAGGCTATGAGAAGTACTATCAGCTCGCCCGCTGCTTCCGGGATGAAGACCTGCGTGCTGACCGCCAACCAGAATTCACGCAGATTGACATGGAGATGAGCTTTGTCACGGAGGAGGACGTGCAGCGTGTCACGGAAGGCCTCATCGCCTACGTGGCAGAGAAGGTCTTCAACAAGCGTATCAGCACACCCTTCCCCCGTATCAGCTATGCGGATGCCATGGCCTGGTATGGGAGTGATAAGCCTGACACACGGTATGATCTCAAACTCCAGGACGTGACCGGGCTCGTCAAGGGAAGCTCTTTCAGCGTGTTTGAAAAAATGATCAATGAGGGTGCGCGTGTTATCATGCTCCCCGTCCCCCACGCGTTCACGCGACGCGAGATTGATGATCTCATCCGCTACGCGCAGCAGCAGGGAGCGGATGGCATGGCCTGGATGCGCCTCACACCGGAAGGCTTGGAGAGTAATATTACCAAGTACTTCCACGAGGACCAGCTTAACGCGTTACGACATGCCGCTGGCATCCAGGAGGGTGTGCTCTTCTTCATCACCAGTCTCAAGGAGGATCCGCGTGTGCTCATGGGCCGCGTCCGCCAGGAGATTGCGAAGCGCTTGGCATTGTATGATCCTGCTGAATGGAAATTCCTCTGGGTGGTTGACTTCCCACTCGTGGAATGGAATGAGGATGAGCAACGCTGGGATGCCATGCATCATCCCTTCACAAGCCCAAAGGAGGAGGATATCCCCCTCCTCGAGACGGACCTGGGAAGGGTGCGCGCACGCGCGTATGATATCACACTGAACGGCTGGGAGATTGGCGGTGGGAGTATTCGTATCCATGATCGTGACCTGCAAGAGCGAATGTTCCGCGTCCTCGGCCTCAGCGATGAGACAGTGGAGAAGCGGTTCGGCTGGTTCCTCCGAGCATTCCAGTATGGCGTCCCCCCGCACGGTGGGATTGCCTTCGGCTTTGACCGGTTCGTCGCACTCCTCCTCGGCAAGGATCATATCCGGGACGTGATCGCCTTCCCGAAGAATAAGGCTGCCGTGAACCCCATGGATGGGAGTCCGAGCGACGTAAGCAAGGAACAACTAGCCGAACTGGGGATCATGCTCAAGAAGGAGT
>WAPJ01000064.1 GCA_015520785.1 Candidatus Woesearchaeota archaeon | reverse complement strand
CCTTGCTGGAGCATGGTGAGCTGTGCATCCTGCTGGTCGAGGCGGGCATAGATGCCTCTCAGATCATGGACAATCTTGTTGAGCTCTTCCTCGTTCATCGCCTGGAAGTCGGTGAGTGTTCCAATGATATACGAGACATTCCCATTCACGTAGGCGATGACTTCCCTGGTATGCTGGTCAATCGCAAGGGTAAGCCGGGTTTCAAGCTTGTCCTGGCGTTCTGCGAGACGGTGAAGGGCATTCCTCATCTGCCTATTCTCCTGTGTGAGGGTCTCGCTGAACTTGAGGACGAGCCGTTCAAGATTCTGATAGAATCGTGCTTCTCCGGACGTTGGCTGTGCGTGTGACGCGTACACGTCCTGACAGGCTTGCTGGATGAGGGGTTTGACATCTTTGAAGGGAAGCGCGTAGGTTTGGACGACCTGGCCGGTCGTGTTGATCATACTCCCATGATCATTCCAGTATACTCTCATATCCTCGGGTTTGAAGCCGTCAGGCACGAGGCCGATATGGATGAGAACTTCCGCGTTAGGAGGAAGCTTGTTCGGATCAATAGGCCCTGCGCCTGGCAGGTTGAAGACGATCGTGCCAACCCGTTCATCAGGAAAGTCTTTTCCGAGACGCTGTTCTACCGCGGGGAGGAGTGCAGTCTTATCCGCTCCGCGCACGTAGATAAGATTGGGGAGGCGGGATGTGCAGGCATTCGCGGGAGGACTGGATGGCGTGGTTTGTGGTGTTCCCGCGGCAAAGGCGGGGAATGCTGCGGCGGCTGCGAGCGCGTAGGGGAGGATCTTCTTCTTTAACCGTTCAAACACCATGAGCATCACCACTCTTAAGATATGACACTTTGCGTAAGGGGTACGGTCGTTCCTTATAAACATTCCCCTTTCATAACTACTCTTTAATAGTAATTAAGAACTGGTCACTGGTCAGGGGTTGGGAATGCTTAAAGCGGATGAACACCCCTATACGCTATAGGGGGTCATGCCTCCCCCCTGGAGGGGATTCCTATGGAAAAGAATGTGAGTATCCTCCGCGCCCGCGCCCTCACGGCCGAGGATGAAGCACTCCTCAGCCTGCTCCGCAAGCACCGCCCGCGAGGAGGAGGATAAAGCAGAAGGAAAAATACTTCTCTCCTCTCTCATTCCTCACCCCCTTATCCCTAGGTTCAACGAGCAGCATCTTTCAATTATCAAAACATCTTCTCTCCATCACCTTCCTCAAACAATGATGAAGAAGAAAAGACTGGTAAGACAATATCTCTTTCCTAAAGGCCACGAGCAGGGACAATGAGAGAAACATGCTGACCGCTTAATACGTCCGCTCCGCGATGAGACGGAGGAAGCCTTCAATACTCTTCCGCTTGTCAGGCTGGAAGTGTGCCTCTCTGAGCATGCCTATGCCTTCCTCGTACAAGTCGTGAATATACGCTTCAATCCGTTGCTTCACGCCCGTTGCTTCTACGAGCTGCTTGAGCCAGGCGAATTCTTCCTCGCTCGGCGTCCTGCCCAGCAGGTGGCTGAGCTTCTTCCTATCAGCGGGTGAAGCTTCATCATACGTCCACTTGAGGATGAGCGTCTTCTTCCCATGCTGGATATCACTCTCCAAGGGCTTGCCGAGCTTAGCAGCCTCACCATACAGGCTGAGATAGTCATCCTGTAACTGGTAGGCGATGCCGATCAGCGTTGCCGCTTCCTTGAGGAGGTCAAGATCCTCATCATGCTGGGTGACGATCGCTGCGAGCGTGAGGGGAAGGTCAAACGTATACTTGGCCGTCTTATACGTGTGCGTGAAGAGGATATGCTCATGCTTCACCTTCCCGAGGGGCTTGAACGTGTCATGCACGTCATACATTTGTCCGATAAGCGTATGCGTCACGTCCTCACCAAAGCGTTCAAGCACCCGGCGGAGAACGCCTTCCGGGAGGTTTGCCTGGAGGGCTAAGCGCCACGCGTGCACGAATACTAAGTCACCCGCGAGGATGCCGAGCTCAGCGTCAGCCTCCCCTTTCCCCGGCAAGAGCTTGTTCAGGCTGACATGCAGGGCTGGCCTGCCACGGCGGCGCGTGTCATGATCAATAATATCATCATGAATAATCCGGAAGGTATGCGCGAGTTCGATCGCGCCCGCAATCGGGAGCAGAGCGTCAGGATTCCCCCCATACGCGTCCACGCTCAGTAAGAACAGCACGGGACGGAACTTCTTCCCACCCTCCAGGGTAAAGCCTGCAAGCTGCTCATGCACTTTCCGATAGAAGCTGCTCGTATAATCCCGCTTCGCGAGCTCATCCTCATAGAATGCTTGGAGGACCTGTCGGACTCTTTCGCGGAGCGTCGTGTATTGTTCGAGCATACGCGTGAGAAGCCATTCCTCCTTTAAATGTTACGCCATACGCTTTTTTAAGAGGGGTGAGGTGAGGATCAGATGCTTCTCCTCCTGCTTCTCTTCGAGACAGCCTCATGCCATTCGCATCCTCCTCCCATTCGGGAGGGAGTGTAAGATAGGGAGAGAAGAGAGGACAGCTTCTTCCTGAAGGGAAAGGTCGCAGAGGAAAGGAAGAGTGAACACGGGGAGGTTGAGAAGTGAAGGTGAAAGGAGGAGAAGAGAGGAGGAAGAAGGTAGAAGGGGGAAGAGAAGAGAAAAAGGGGGAAGGGTTTTCCACTCCCGTTTTAGGGGAACATGCTGCTCCCGTTCACGCTGACCTGCACGTCGGCAGACTCATCACTCCCCTCATGCTCCATGCCACCCGTCATACTCCCACTGTGCGTCTCAGTCAGGCGGGGTTCAACCTCGCCTAGCTCATGTTTCCCACTGCGCGGTTGCTCCTCATCCACGAGCCGCTTCCCAGGGAGGGGTGGGAGACGCCTGAATGGGGGTCGCAGTTCACGGCGTTCCTCACGCGCATGCTCACGCAATCGCTTAAAGTGTTCCCGGTCTTCCTGCTCTTGACGATACGCACGGGCATGCTTCCGTACGAGTTCACGGACTTCCTCAGGCGGGACGACGCGCACACCCTTCTTCCTGAATGCTTGGAGGACGCGTTCCTCTACTTCCGGCTTTGGTAGGGGGAGGATACGAATCTTGTCGTCATGCTTGATGATAAGCGTGCCGTTCAACGGGAGGATCACATCCTCCTTGGGCAGATGCTTCCTCTTGGGGAGGAGGCGGAGTGCTTGCACGGCATGCTCGTGCGCCGCGCGGAGATGCTGCTTGAAGCCGGTCGCATTACTCGTATTCATCAGCTCGCGTGCCATGCGGAGTTCCTGCTTTGCCAGCTCGAGGTGCATGCGGACCGCGCTCGCATTAAAACTCAGGTTGAGCTTGAGCGCGACAAGATACGCGGCTTCAACCTTTGCAATGAATCGTTCTTCATTCCGCACGAGGACGTGTCGGCTGACACCATACTTCCGCAGCGCGCGTTCACGGATAAGGGTGAGGTTTGCCTCGTCATACCCCTTCTCACGGATGATATCCTCAAGGCTTGGCGTGTCATCCTCCACACCAAGCTCGGCAAGCCGTGCGCGGATATGCTGTTCATACTCGGCATACACGGCCAGCTTCTCCAGGATATCCTCGGGTGGCTGGGAGAGGTGGTCAAGTGCTTCGCGGATACGCTTGACACGCTCCGCGTAGCGTTCAAGGGCTTTCTCCGCCGCCTCCTTCCGGCCGGACTTGACGGCCGCGTCAGCACGCTTCAAGTCGCTCAGCGCGAGGCGGAGTTCCACGTGGAGGCGTGCAACTGGGTGACGGGCGAAGAAGCCGCGGAGGCGGAGGATGAAGACACCAAAGCCACGGGGAACGTCACGGTCAATGATGCCTTCAAGAGAATCATCCGATGGGATGGTCAGGTTGAGATCATCCTCGATGGGGGGGTTGATCGTCACGTTTGATGGTGGGAGGCTGTCATTCCCATCCATGCTTGCATTTGGACTGATGTTAATGCTCGTATTCACGCTTGCATTCATGCTCGCGTTCCCGCTCGCATTCAGGGCGAAGACCATGTTTGCCGTGAGCGCGAGGATGACGAGCAGGCTGAAGAATCGCATTGGACAGTCACCTCGTCTATCTTTCTTTTCGTATGCTACACCATACGTGTATGAACGTAAGGGGGAACCCTTCTCAACCCAGGCGCAGTTGCTTAAAAAAGTAACGAAAAGAAAGAGGAAGGATGTATAAAGAGATAGAAGAGAAGGATTATACGCCGAAGGGGCTCTCGCCAGGCTGATGGAAGCCCTCAGGCTGTGAGAGGAGCGTTTGCAAGTAGCCTGCAGCCGTATCCCGGAGGCTTTTCGCCTCGTCCCACGCGTCATCCTTCGCCATGCCAAGGTATCTGCCAATATGCCTGTTGAGGATGATATGCTTATACATGCGCGTCAACCAGTGCTTGTCAAAAACAGTATCGTCAAACACGGCCTTACTCTCAATCGTCAGCGTGAGCTCACCATTCACACCCTTGATCTTCCTCCCCTGCTGGAGGCGTTCCTCCTCCCTGGCTTGGAGGAGCCGATAGGAGAGCGTCAAGTAGAGGGTGAAGTGCTTCATATCCCAATCCTTCTTCACCCGCCACTCGGCATACCAGTCATACACGCCTGTGGGCTTGACGAGATGATAATAGTAGCGTTCCATATATTCCAATGGATCACTCTCCGCGTCAGGCTGCCAGCCCTTCTGCACGAG
>WAPJ01000063.1 GCA_015520785.1 Candidatus Woesearchaeota archaeon | reverse complement strand
TGTGTGCACTGCTCGTGTGGATGATGAGCCTGCCGAGGGGACTGTCCAGCCTCCTGGCGAGGGTCTGCTGGATGATGTAGAGCTGGTAGGCGCTCGCGGGGAGGCCGAGGTACATGTCCGCGCTCCGGATGAACGCGGTGAGGTGAAGCATGTTTCCCCTGCGCTTGAAGTCGAGCGTGATGAGGCCGGGCGTGTTCCGCATGCTCGGCCGAGCATCCTCCTCGGGCTGCCAGATGATGGCAATAGCACGGCGACTATAGGGATTCTCTTTGAGGAGCTTGACGATATAGTCAAGCTGGTCGGCCATGGCAAGGCGTTGGCCTATCGTATAGTGGAAGCCGCCGAGCTTGGGGCTGAGGGCTGCGCGTTCGAGTTCTTCTGGTGTGGGATAGTAGGCGAGGGGATTGGCGCGTGCGGTGAGGAGGAGGTCTCGCGTCGTGTCAGGCTGCGTAATAATAAGGGTGAGGGTGAGGATTTCCCGGCAGGCATAGCCATGCTCGTCCGTGAAGGTCTCCCCCTCGCGGAGGATTGCTCTGAGCGCGTGCTTCCAAGCGGTCGTGGCGTCACGTGTGATGATCTCCATAGGATTTCACCTGGCATGCTGTTTGAGATACTGGGTGAGGGGAGCATGCTGTGCTGGTGTGGTGAAGGCGATTGTAATGATTGGGAGTGCGTAGCTGCTCGTGAGGAAGCGAATCTCCTCGAGGACTTCATCAGGATTGGCGGGCGTGGTGTGGAAGATGCGTGTCCGATCACCCCCTGTGAAGAGGCTGGTGACGCGTTCCTTCTCGCGGAGCTTCCGCTTCACGGTCTCATCCTCGAGGAGTTGTTTGAGACTGGTAATGCGGATGGGTGTGAAGCGTCGCTGCGTGAAGCCTGGCGGCTTGGCCTGGTCGAAGAGGACGCTCAGCATGGTCTGATAGGCTAATGGCATGCCGCTACTCTTGAGGATGATTTCCTGTGCGTGCGCATACGCGTTCAGCTCGTCGCGCATGCTGCTGAGGAATGCGGCAATGCTTTCAGGATCACTCTCTTCTTCTTTTATGCCGTAATTCCAGAAGCGGATGAGGTGGATGACGCGGCGGACGTGGAGGGGTGTGATGAGCGTGCTCCGGAGGGTGTGGGTAAAGAGTTTCTTCAGCTGGGTGAGGATGGCCTGGCGCATTTCATGGTAGGATGCTTCCGCCAGGCGGGGATAGTCGATGAGGAGGGCGCCGTGCGTGGTGATGGTGAGCGTGTCATCCTGGATGCTCGGGTAGAGACCATACCTGCCGGGGTATGAGAGGGGATGGGGTGGTGTGTGGATGCTCATGCTCCCAGCATGCTGCTGGAGGATTTTGACGAGGCGTGTGACAAGCTCATGGTAGGTGGGATTTGGCTGGGTGGGCTGGCTGATGAGGAGGTGAACATTCTTGCGGCGGGCGAGGCGGATGAGCGTGTCATCCGTGAGCTGTGTCTGGCTTGTGAGGTGGATGGTGAAGGTATGCTGGGGGTGGAGGTCGATGAGCGTGGTGAACGCAGGGGTAATATGCTTTTCTTGGATGCTGGTGATGAGGATGGCATCATGCGCGCTGTTCACGGCTTCTTCGAGGAGGCTGGTGAGGCTGAGCGGGTCGAGCCTGCTCGCGTTGAGCTGGATGCTATCCGCCGGGTGGGTGCGTGGCGTAATGCTGATGGGTCCCTCACTGCTCGGGAGGCTTGGCGGGGCTTGGGGTGGTGTGGCTGGTGGCTTGCGGAGCTGGTAGTATTTCTCGCCGCGGATGCCACGATGGCTGAGCTGGAGGATGCCTTCTTCTTCGAGCCTGTCGAGATGATACCGGAGGCGTTTCCGCTGGCTTGGCGTGGTGAGGCCGAGTTCTGCCTGGACGCGGCTCGTGCTGAAGGGCTGGGGGAGGCGGCTGATGACCTGCACGACCTGCTCCCGGAAGTTTACCACGCGCTGGGAGTAGTTCTGACTGTTTTTAATCATACAGCGGATGCGAATGGAAAAGTAGAGAGTAGGGTGGGAAAAGGTATATTCGCCAGGAGGGTTTGGCTGATTGTTTTCCACGTGGAAAAAGCGTGTGGGACGGTAGGGTTAAGCAGGATGAACGCCCCATGAGGAATAAGAAAAATATGAGGAGGTGATGGTGGCATGCTGGGGGAGAAGGACTTGGTCGTGCTCGCATCATTGCGTGAGAATGCGCGGGAGAGTCTGACAAAGCTGAGCAGGCAGACGGGCGTGCCCGTAAGCACGCTGTATGATAAGCTGCAAGCATTCAAGCGGCATGTCGTGCAGCGCTTCACCGTGCTGTTGGACGTGCGGAAGCTCGGCTTCACGCTCCGCACCATGGTGCTTGTTAAGGCGGAGCCGGGACGGAAGGATGAAGTATTGCAGGAAGTGCGAAGGCAGATCTGGGTGAACCTCGTGCAACGGGTGAATGGTGAGTACGACTTGCTTGTTGAGGCTTTCTTCCGGGAGATGCGGGATGTTGAAGCCTTTCGCGAAGCACTCCTCACGCATGGCGCGGAGCGTGTGGATGTCCTCTATACGGTTGAGGAAGTCTTACGGGAGCATTTCTTTAGTAGTAAGGAGCTCGTCCCACTGTATTATGCCGACCAACCAGCATCTTTTTAAAGGAGTGTGTGGGGGCCAAGGAGTATGAAGCGTTCCTCACGCCGCTGGAAGAAGAAATGGCAGATGCGCTGGAAGTGGCAGAAGAAGAAAATGCGCCGCTTAAAGCGCATGAAGCGCATGCGTGCACGCTAGGCTGAGCATGAGGGTTTTCGTCTTCTCGGACCCTCTCTCCTTCTATCTGATGTATTCTAATGGAGCGCTCCCCGGCAGACAGCCTGGTGGTATCCTCCCATCCTCTGGCTTAGGATAGGGACGGTAAATTCTTGTTCCCTCCCGGAGCGCTTCTGGTGAGGAGAGGTTATTCAGTATGGAGAGACCGCCCGTATAGACGGAATAAAAAGGAGGAGGTGCAGTGAACGTCTTTCCCTCCCTCCTGACAGGTGTTATGCCAGCTTCACGGAGTGCTTCTGCAACATAGCCTGTAAGCGTATCCCCACGCTTTACTTTTTCACCCTCACCCATTGGACAGACGATAAGATGCCGATTAGCGAAATCCTCCATTCTTTTCATTTCTGATGGTTGCCGGGCGAGATAGGCTGGAACGCCAATCGCGAAGACTGCTGCGGCAACCGCTGCGAGGATCGTGTCAGGATCAACCCTGCGGAGACGCTGGAGAATATTTTCAAGACCCATACCATCTGGAAAGGAATGCTTGCTTAAAAACCTTTCTAAAAATAACTACTTTTCAGTGAGAATATTTGAAAAATATTTTCAGTGGGGATTTCCATATGGAAAATATGTTTTTAGAAGAAAAAGAGCCTCATAAGGAAGAAGAAAGGCTCACTCATTCTGAGCATGGAAAGGGGCATCCCCCGGCACGCAGCCTGGCTTGACTGGATCGTCAATCCCATACCGTGGCGTGGGAAGCCAATACACCCTGCCCGCCTGCATGCGTGTTGGATCAACATGATTATACTCTGCGACGAGCTGAGGATACCTGCTCGCGAAGTTGAAGGGACTCCGATGCACGTCACCGAGAATCGTAAGGCGGGGAGGCACGTGCGCAAGTGCTTTCTGCGTCAATCCCCAGAGGGTCTCGCCGGGAGGCATCTGCTCCTGGCAGAGTTGAATATTCCTCCGTGCAAAAGATTCATACGTCGCTCGTGTTGATGAGCCAGGCGAGAGCGCTCCGTACAATGTGACTCCAGCGCCGAGAGCGGCAAGCGTGAAGAGCGCGACTTCTGCTGAATGAGCCAGCCGCCGGCGAACAGTCTCAAGCCGTTCTTCAAGGCCCATAAGATAAAAGACCATACCCTGCCTTATAAGGATTATCACAGGGAGAAGGAAGAATATTCCTCTCTCAGTGAAGAAAAAAAGAAATGTTTTAGCGGGGATGCTCATGCCTTCCTGTAGCAGAACCACCAGTCGTAACAGTCTATCTCGCCCTTCTCCTTCTTCTCAAGGCGTTCCTGCTTCTCCTTTACGCTTGTAGGCGGGGGGATGATCTTCGCATCCCTGATCAGCTCATTCTCAGGCCATCCTGCTGGCAATGCTACGTTCTCGGCATCACTCGTCTGCAGGGCTTTCAACGCACGGAGGATCTCATCAATATTCCTCCCGATCTCCTGGGGATAGTAGAGGATTAAGCGTACCTTCCCTTCGGGATCCATGATGAAGACGGCTCGCACGGTGTTCGTCCCCTTGCCGGGATGGATGAGGCCGAGTGCCTCGGCAACAGCGCCAGTGTCTGCGATGATGGGGAAGGTAATCTCAACACCCGTCTTCTCCTTGATCCACTCCTCCCATTTGAGATGGCTAAACACTTGGTCCATGCTCAGGCCGATGAGTTCTGTATTGAGCTTGTCAAACTCGTCCTTCCGCTTCTGGAAGGCGATGAACTCCGTGGTACAGACGGGTGTGAAGTCTGCGGGATGGCTGAAGAGCACCCACCACTTGCCATGATAATGGTCTGGCAGGTTCAGCCGGCCATGCGTTGTCTGCACGGTCATCTGCGGGAAGGCATCGCCAAGCAGTGGCATACGTTTCTCTTCCATACGGACATCACCCATATCGTTGTTTTTATTAGACATGTGCTTCACACGAATTAATTTCAGCATACTTTTTCTCCTCAGCGTAGAGAAGCAGAAGAGCAGGGAGAAGCGAGGGGCTTAAGAGCCCTTCGGTAGCAGGAGTGTAACGCCTCGCGAGTGAGAGGATGATGCTTAAAAGATAATACTGGATGGATGCCTGATTCGAGGTGAGAGTAGCATGGTGCGTATTGGTATTAATGGGTTCGGCCGGATTGGACGGATGGTCTTGCGGAGTATCCTCCAGCGCGGCTGGCCAGTGGAAGTGGTCATGGTGAATGATCTCACTCCTGTTGATTCTCTCGCATACCTGCTCGTGCATGATAGCGTGCACGGCCGCCTCCAGGCTCCCGTAGAAGCTCATGAGGGTGTGCTTCGCGTGGATGGTCGTGAGATTCGCGTCGTGCAGGAGAAGGATCCTGCTCGCATCCCCTGGCGGGAGGCTGGCGTGGATGTTGTGATTGAAAGCACAGGGCGTTTCAGGACGCGTGAGCTCGCCGCGCTTCATTTGCAGGCTGGTGCGAAGCGTGTGCTGCTCAGCGCACCATCAAAGGGCGGTGTGGATTTAACGATTGTGAAGGGTGTGAACGAGCATCTCTATGATCCCGAGAAGCATTATATTGTGAGTAACGCGTCGTGTACGACGAATAGTATTGCGCCGGTCGTGAAAGTCTTGGAGGATAATTATGGTGTTGACCAGGTCTTCTTTAGCACGGTGCATAGTTACACGGCCGACCAGCGGATCGTGGACGGGCCGCATCATGATCCCCGCCGCGGCCGCGCGGCAGCAGTGAATATTGTTCCCACGACGAGCGGGGCAGCGCAGAGCGTTGTGGAAGTCCTCCCACACTTGCAGGGGAGGGTGCATGGGCATGCGATCCGCGTCCCCACGCCGGATGGGAGTCTGAGTGATATTACCGCTGTGCTCAAGCGCGACGTGACTCGTGAGGAAGTGAACGAGCTCTTACGGAACGTGAGCCAGTATCACTTGAAGGGTGTGGTCGCGTATCGTGAAGACCCACTCGTGAGCACGGATATTCTTGGTGACCCCCACTCGGCGATTATTGATGCGAGCATGACCATCGCAGAAGGACGGATTGTGAAGATCTTCAGCTGGTATGATAACGAGTATGGCTATAGTAACCGGCTCGTGGATGTCATCCTCCACATGGCCGCGAAGGGTGTATGAGCAGGGAGGAAATCTTTTCATTCCACTCATCACACACCATTATCCCCAAGCCTCTCCACTTCTTCTCATCCCTCCCTTCAGGCGCTTAACGCTTCATTCTACACCACCTTTACCTTCTTCTCAAAAGATTCCCTCCACACAACCCACAAGAAGAAGCAGCATGCACATCATGAGAAGAAGCGTCCTTGAGAAACCATCCAAAAAGAAAGAAGTGAAGAGGGTGGAGAGAAAAAGAGAGTGCTTGAAGCCTCAACCTTTAAGAGGGATAAGGGTGTATCATCCCTCTTCTTGCGGGGGTGGCCGAGCCTGGTCAAAGGCGCAGGACTTAAGATCCTGTCACACTAGTGTTCGAGGGTTCGAATCCCTCTCCCGACACCATCTAAAACTGTCAAATTCTAATAG
>WAPJ01000062.1 GCA_015520785.1 Candidatus Woesearchaeota archaeon | reverse complement strand
GTTTAAGATAGGAGCTGAGCCGTTTCAATTCTGCGAGGGCGAGCTTGAGGTTGCGTTCGAGCGCGGTGCTGATGCGATACTGCCATTTCCGGAGGCGGAAGAACTTGTTCCGTGTCTTGCCTGTCAGCTTGTTGAGGTCTGCGCGCTTGCCGATATCCGTGCCGAGGCCCATGTCATACTGCGTGTAGGTCATGGGTGCGCCTGCACGCCGCTTCTGCACGTCTTCACTGTCAAACTCGCGCCATTCCTGGCCGAAGTCGACCATGCTCTCCTCGATGACGAGACCGCAATTCCGGCAGATGATCTCGCCGCGATCCTTATTGATGAAGAGATTCGTACTGCCGCATTCGGGGCATTTGCGGTATTCCATTGCCTCACGCCACCTCCCGTCTCACGACGACAAAAACCTTTTGCTGCAGAATTTTTAAAAAATGAAAGGTTGTTTTATTTTTAAGCGTTACGCTTCGTGTTTTTTGTCTGGGAGAGAAAACCGGTCAAGACACGCGCAGTCCCTCACACGCCAGCCCTGCCGGCGCGCATACTCGCATGCTTCACGCACATTCCGCCCGCAGCCGAGCCGCTCGCGGAGCGCGTATTCACGCTTTGAGTATGCTTTCGCACGTTCAAAGTCAAGCACAACCAGCTCATGCTGCGGGGTGACGAGCACATTCCTCCCCGGCCGAGAGGATTCACGCTTGATAATACCCAGCCGGTCAAGCCGTTCGAGCATGGAGAGATAGCGTGGGAAGAGGGCTTCCTGTGCTTCACGCGAGAGTTTTGAAAAGGCTCCTCCCTCATAGTACGGGAGGATGAGCACGGCTTCCGCATACGCTTCATTCCACGCGTCCGGCTGGGGGAGGAAGACCTGCCATGGTCGGGGGATGATCACGCCTTCTGTCTGATGCTGCTGAAGGGTTTCAAACAGGAATGCCTCGCGCAGGACCCGCTCCCGAAGGGTTTCCTTAAGCACGAGCCATCCCGCGTCGCGATGCCATGCTCGGCTAAGCAGGCTGTGCCAGCCGCGTGTGAAATGCGTAAAACCACTCAAGCCGAGCATGCGTGCTGCTTGGAGGCGTGGGCTCATGCGGAGCGCGAATGCATGGAGGCGTTCAAACAAGCCGATAGGCATGACTTCTTCGCGGAGGATGTGAAACCCCTCCTCTCGGATGAAGCTGCGGGTCACGCTTGGCTTGCTCAGGCTACTCGTCAGTGCAATCATCCTGCCGTGTGGGTGGAGGAGGTGTCGTGCGGCATGGAGGAATGCGTGCAGGGCTTCATAACCCTGCTTCCCGCCGATGAGCGCGAGTCGTTCAGCCTCTGAGAGGATTTCATCCCCCGCGGGGAGGTAGGGTGGGTTGATGAGGATGAGATCATACACGCCTGGCAGGCCTTTCTCTTCGAGGAAGCGGGGTGTGAGACGCGTCGCATCCGCCTTGAGGAAGAAGGCGTGAGGCACAGCCTTTCGCGCTTCAGCGAGTGCCGTGGGATTAAGATCAATGCCAACATACCGGCTGATCTTTCCGGGGAAAGCGGAGAGGAGTTCGCGTGCCACGCTGCCAGGCCCACTGCCAAGCTCGAGGATGCGCAAGGGTCGTGACACCCTATGGATGAGGTCTCGCGCTTTGTTAATAAGAAGCCACGTATCCTCTGCTGGCTGGTAGGTGAAGCTCATCGGAAGGGAGAGGGTGCGGGCTGCGTGTTTATGAGGCTTATAGTCAGGTGTGAGAATCGTCTTTCTTGCCTGAATGGATTCGCAGGAGACTGTGAGATGATCAGTGGGATTGAAGCGAAGCGGGTGATGAAGAGGAAAGGAAGAGGGAAGCGTGTAGAATATGGAAGAGTATAGTGATGAGGAGGATGAGGAGAGGCTAAAGGAGGGAGGGATGAGAAGGGAGGGAGAGGATGATGTGGTGGGGAAGAAGATACGAAAGGAAGAGAGGGGGTAAGAAAGGCAGGGGGAGTAGATTCTTACGCGTGGTGAGGAAGAGAGAATGATAGGGGAGGAATGGAAAGAGAAGTGGGAGGAGAAGAGTTTTCAGAGAGGATCTTTTTTTACCGCTTGCGCTTCGCGGTCTTCTTCGCGGTCTTCTTAC
>WAPJ01000061.1 GCA_015520785.1 Candidatus Woesearchaeota archaeon | reverse complement strand
TGTCTCGTCACGCTTACGGAAGGCGTGGATGAGGCCGAGGAGGATGCCGAGGAGGCTGAGCGTGAAGATGAGCGTACCGCCCACGCTCGTGATAACCTGCATGACATTCTGTGCGGGGTTGAGTTCTGCAACCGTGGTGAGCACGTTCGGCCAGATGTCGAGGCGGACGGGTGCTTTCAACTGGTTGAAGTGGAGTGCGCCGAGGAAGCTGAAGACCGCCCATGGTGTTCCACGGATGAGCCAGGCGGTAAGGCCCATGCTCGTAAAGTAGGCGATGATCGTGCTGATCAATCCCCGACTCTGCTTGAGGAGGGTGAGGGTGAAGGATAGGATGGAATGCTTCCGATCCGATGTGAGGATGAAGCGTGCAAGCCAGTCGGTAAGAAGGGTGAGCGCGTATGCTGCGAGGACAATATCAGCAGCATACCACCAGCCGCCCCACGCATAGCTGAAGACGCCCGTCGTAATACCTGCGAGGGTCGCGTAGAGATGCTTCTGCCAGGTCTTCCTGCTGCGGATACTGAGGACGGCGAAGGTAAAGACGAGGAGGGGGAAGGTGATCACCCAGGCATCCGTGTCCGCTCTGCCGTATAAGGTTCTGCCGAGGAGGCCGGGGTTCATGGCGAAGAGCATGGCTGCGAAGAAGCCGCCATACGCGTTCGTCGCCGCGCGCGCGAGGAAGAAGATGAGCAGCGTGGCAAGCGCCATGACCGCTACAGGGTAGAGCATGGCTGCATGCATGGGATCAATACTCGGCTTGAAGAGCTTGACGAGCTTATACCAGTAGGCGAGGAAATACGCATGCCAGCGGTCTGGCGTGACCTCGCGGCCATACGGCGCAAGCTGACGGGCATCCCACTGCTTCCCATCCTTAATCATATCCCCTGGATAGCCGTGATTGAGGATGTTCTCCGCATAGTACAACCAGAAGTACGGGTCAATATCCGGCATGTACTGCGCGCCATTCGGGAATTGGAAGTATGCCTTCTCCTGCTGGGCGAGTTGTTCCGCCTGCCTTTCTAATTGTTCCTTCACGCCCGGCTGCTTGAGGAGTTCACGGAAACGCTTATTCACCTCGTCCTGCAAGTAGCGATCCGGAACGCCGGGATACGCCTGGCGGATCTGCGCTGCAATCTGGCTTTTCACGGCCGCATAGACTTGTGCGCGCGCATGATCCTCAATGCCCGGATAGCCGATCGGCTGGAGGCGGATGAGAATGCTGAGGAGGAGTGGGATGAGGATGAGAATGAGCAAGCCATACTTCCCACTCCACGCTTTCACATGAGGAGTGATCTTCCGTGCAAGCTCGGCGAGATTCACACCCTCAAACGACTCGTCCTGTTCCTTCCCTACCGGCATGCGGAGCACCGGCATCGGCTCCAGCTTAAAAGATTAACCCGGCATGAGAAGGGGGCTTGCATACCTTCTCCCGCTGCTTCACCATATGCTCCTCCCACCACCCCTCCTACACATATCCAGTGAGCAGCACCCCCCTCCCGAAATTTACCTCAACCAGATTTTTCAGACTCTTCTTCAGAGAGGTGTTCCCACGGTAAAGACTCCGTAAAAGACCTTATCTGATAAAAGAAGGGAATAGAAAAAGGAGTAAAACCTTGTATGCTGCCGATGCACTCTTAAGCACCGCCTCCAGTCCACGCCGGGTATGCTTTTCCCCCTTCCTGGCAGGCTGCCTGACAGCGTGACAGTGCGTGGGCGTGTGCTCACGCGGAGTAGTGGTCCTGACGCGTGGCTTACCGCAATGCCGGAGGATGTCATGGTGCATGGAGTGGATGGGGGGAGTATGCTTCTCGGACGGCAGGGCGTGGAACGGGTCGGCCTCATCAGGATTGCCACGGTCACCTACCGCGTACAGGGGGGAGGCTTGCGGCTGGGGGATATTCGGATTGACGAGTGGCGTGTCAGGCTCACACCCCGCGAAGACGAGGATGGACTCGTCTTCCATGCGCGCGCAGTATCACGGGGGGGAGAGACGCGTGAGGAACTGCTAAGACCGCCACGAGCAGTTGCTGATGATGAGACCGCGCTCAGCATTCTCAGGAGCATGCTTGAAAAGGAGGCTGCCTCGCGATTGGACGGGCTTATCCTCCTTGATGGCATGCTTGAAGCCCGCTACACGGAGGAAGAAGCAGGTATTAGGAGGGCGCGTGAGCATGGTGTGATTGGCATCGTGAAGGATCCGCTCATACCAGCGGTTGAGGGTGACGTGCTCGGCATCCTGCACGCGTGGTGGGAGCAGCCATGGCTTGTCAGGCTTGACGGCTTCCATCTCGCCCGACTGCATGAGAAGGCACGCTTCAGCGTGAGGCTGGATAATCTGCGTGAAGAAAAAGCTCGTCTGATCGCATGGCTGGCGCGTGACGCGAGCCTGCCGGGCTATCCATACCCGCTCATCATGGCGGACATGCACGCGCGTATCAGCCTGCACGAGGCAGACCTCGCGCGAGGACGGATCCTGATCGAGCATGGCAGCCTCCCCATGGGGGATCCGCATGGCTTCCTTGACACGCTCCGCTACTAAAAAAAGGGTTTAACGAAAAACAAGGATTATTTTAAGAAAAGGTGAGAATCGTTAAATTTTCGGCTTTATGATTCTTTACGATTATAGTGGTATTATGAATACTGGGAGAGCTTCCAGCGTGTTGAACGGCCTTTCCCTTCTCGCTGCACGTAGCCGAGCGTTTCAAGATGATGGAGCATGCTCAGCACGGTTGGTGTGCTCACGCCAAGTTCTCGTGCAAGACGGCTCGCGGAGAGGGCTTCCCTGCCGAGGATGCTGAGGATGCGACGCTCCTCTTCGCGAAGCTCGTTGAATGTTCTGCGGAAGATGATCTCGGTCGCCTGCGCGTGCAGGACGTATTCTACTGTGAAGAGAGGATTCTCGCGTGCCTCACGGTAGATGAGTGGGATGCCCGAGCCGATCCGTTCGACCAGGCCGGCCTGGAAGGCGAGCTCATAGAGGATGGGATTCCGGGGGACGGGCTGCGGGTCCTGTGGGCTTGATCCGGGAGGGAAGCTGCCAGGATTCCGAATGCGAAGTTCCTGTGGTGTAAGCGTGACGCGTACTTCTGCGAGAATACCATAATTCCGGTGGACGAGTGCGTTGACAAGCGCTTCGCGGAGCGCGCGTGGTGAGAAGACAGGCTGCTCGCGGCGGCGTGCTTCACGGCTAAGCGTGACACGGGGAATCCTCGTGAGGAGGGTTTTGAGGATATCCTCTACGAGCTGGGGGAGTGGGCCGGTAAAACGATAGTCTTCCTGGTCATGGATGAGGCGGACGGCGAGATGCGGATACACGTCCTGTGGCTTGGATGTGAAAAAGTAGAGGCCTGCAAGGGTGAGGAAGCCCTTCTCTACCGCGTGGAGACTCTTCAGGAGACGGTCAGGATCCTGCGGGGAGAGGCCGCGTTTCTCCCTGTCACGGATGAACTGTCGGATAAGCTTCTTCTCTGCTCGCCGCGCGGGGACTGGTGTGAGCAGTCTATCCGCACTCAGCATCCCCTTCTCGCTCAGCATGCTCATGAGTTCTTCGAGGTTTAACGCGCGTTTGGCTGTTGCAATACGAATATACGCGATACCACCCACCGTGCAGATACCCTTCGCGAGCGGTTTGATCGTGAGGATGACGATCGTCTTCCCGTCAATCGTATGCGTTGTAAGCCGTGTTTCAGGCCGGACGGGAAGCGTCTGGAGAGCCTGGCTGACACGATCCATGACATGCTTCCGGTCAACGCCGAGAATACGGCCGTGATCATCCACGCCGAAGAGGATCCAGCCTCCCTGTGCGTTCGCCATCGCACAGATCTCCTCGGCAAGCTGCCGGCTTGCAGTCCTCTTAAACTCGACCCGCTCGTTCTCACCGCTCGCAATCAGCCTGACAACATCCTCCGGTGAAAGATCTCCCCTCATGAAGAGGAGAATAGCCCCCCCATTCAAAAATTTTACGAAAAATAGGATTGTTTAAAGAAAAATAAGAAATCGTTAAATTTTCGGCTTTATGATTCTTTACGATTTTCTTAAGGATTCATTCTACGCTTGTATTCTCTTCGTGATGGCTTAATTCTCGTTCCTCTTCTCTATGGAGGATTCTTTCTTCCCCCTCAATCCCTCTTATTCACACATCTCCTTTCATCTTTCTATACAGAAGCATATATAATTATCAGCTCACATGATAAACCCCTTCAATATGAAGAGAGATAAAAAGAATCAAGAGGGGAATGATGAAAAAGAAAACGTACCTGGTTAAGCATGTACTTCCACGATATCCTCATCCTCGAGCTGATGGTGGAGGCCGACCTTCTGGCCGGGGAACTTGGCGCTCTTCCCCCATATTCTCGCGTAGCGGAAGGA
The DNA here is from genome assembly GCA_015520785.1 of Candidatus Woesearchaeota archaeon. Taxonomy (GTDB): domain Archaea; phylum Nanobdellota; class Nanobdellia; order Woesearchaeales; family WAPJ01; genus WAPJ01. The sequence continues at coordinate 1,119 of WAPJ01000061.1, read as the reverse complement.
GTGTTTGAGGTCGCGGTGAATGTGTGGGAGGACGTGTTCCACCGTGACTGGTTGGGGGAGGATGAGTGGTTCTTCCATGTCGGGTTTCTTGCCGACTTCTTTCAGGTAGATGCGGATAAGCCTGAGCTTCTCGTAGATGAGGTCTTTAAGCGTTTCAATATTCTCGCCCGTCTGCGTGCTGATGAACAGGTCGATCGGGAGTGTCTTCTGGAGTGCGTCTCGCTCCTCCCTGCTGAGGAGGTCGCTCTTGTTCATGATGACGAGTCGTCGCGTATACACCCTATTCCCATGGATGGCGTCGATGAGATCATCAATGCTTATTTCCTGGCGGATGATGATGGTTGCATTCGCGAGCTTATACTCGCGGAGGATGCCTTCTATCGTCTCACGGGGAATCGTGAGGGGTACTGTCGTGTAGATGCGGATCCCGCCCTCGCGTTCCTTCTTGATCGTAATATCAGGTTTTTCTGTGAAGCGGAGTCCTGCCGCGTGCGCTTCGCGTTCAAGGATGGTGAGTTGTTCTTCCGGGTTGGGGGGTGCGAGGATGAAGAGGATAAGCTCTGCCTGGCGGAGGATGCTGAGGACTTCTCTCCCGCGGCCGATGCCGAGGCTTGCGCCTTGGAGGATGCCGGGGAGGTCGAGGAGTTGGATCTGGGCTTTCCGATGGTGGAGGATGCCTGGGATGACGGTGGTCGTGGTGAATGCATACGCGCCCTGCTTGCTTTCAGCACTGGTGAGGATGCTGAGGAGGCTGCTCTTCCCCACGCTCGGCAGGCCGAGGAAGGCTACCGTGGCATGCCCGCTCTTCTTGACGGCGAAGCCACTACTCCCACCACTCTTCTTCGTCTGGCTTTGTTCAAGCCGTTCGCGGAGGCGTGCGAGCTTGGCTTTGACGAGGCCGATATGATGCTGTGTCCGCTTATTATACTTGGTCGTGCGGAGTTCTTCCTCAAGCTGGCGGATCTGTTCGTGAATACTCGCCATAGACGAGAGGGGGATTTACACGTGTGTTTTTTGAAGGTTATGCTGGGGGTGTGGGCGGGTTTGAATGCGCTTCTCAAGCATTTCGGGTAGGGTAGGTTGAGATTGAATGAGGAGAAGGAGTGGGAGAGAGGGACT
>WAPJ01000060.1 GCA_015520785.1 Candidatus Woesearchaeota archaeon | reverse complement strand
GAGACAGGGCTATCCATGGTTTCCCCAGCACTGGTATCGTGATCTCACCTATCTCCTCCCCTTCCTCCAGCGGGACGAGCAGGAACACCTCCTCAGCCTCCTCCTCGAGGGCGTTGCCCGGCTGACAAGCCAGCCTGGTGCAAGCACGCCCGCATACGACCTCCCCGGACTGCTCACGTTCAGCCTCACGCATCCACGCGCACGATGGCTCCTCACCAGGCATGCCATGCCAATCACGAGCGCGCTCAGCCTCAGCCTCAGCCGGCTCCTCGCGGAGCGGGATGCGACAGGCCTCATCCGCACGCCACCCCTCGCCACGTGGATGGACACGGCCACACGACCCTACCCCGTGGAAGTCCAGGCGGGGAGTAGTGCGGCAGCACGCCTCCTCGCCCGCCTAACGGATGATGCCTCATGGGAGGCTGAAGCCCGGAAGCTTGAAGAAGCCGTGCACGCGCAGCTCGTCAAGCAGGGCGTGCTCATGGATGATCATCCCTCACAGCCACGCGTCAGGCCGAACGTCTTCCTCGCCTACCATCTCCATCCACGCCTCCTCAGCATTCCCGCATGGCAGGAAACCTTTACCTTCACGCTCAAACACCTCATGACCACGCCCTTCAACGGACTGTATAGTAGTATCAGCATGAAGGATCCCTCCTATCATCCTGAGGATGATGGTCTTGAAAGCCGCGCGTATCATCATGGGGATAGCTGGTATTATCTCAACCTCCTCATCCTCCGCGCGCTGCGAGAAGTGATGCCGCTCACGGCAAGCTTGCATGCGAGGCCTGTCCTCACCGCGCTCGCCCAGGCTGCACGTGCCACGCAGCCAGCATTCCTCCCCGAAGTATCCTCGCATAAGGAGCCCCGCGCCGAGGGTGCCTGGATCCAACTCTGGACTGCCGCGGCGTATGCATGGCTCGTCTGGACGCCCAGCGAGAAGCACGTATAATACTCCCATTCCCCTGGCTTATTCTACACTTCCTCTTCCATGTATCTTCCTTTCTTTTTCTGTATTCTCCTTTTCTCCTTCTTGAAGGAAGGGAATGTCTCTTCTTTTCGGGTGAGGTATGATCGGAAAGGATGGAGGAGAAGAAAAGAGAATGGAGAAGTGAAGGGGAAAGAAGACACGCTGCAAAGAAAGGGAGGAATGAGCATCCTTCTCTTTTCCTCGTCGAGAATACCACTTCATCTTCTCTTCACAGAACGAGAGGACTGATCCTTCCCGGCGAGAAGAAACTTTTCCCCTCTTTTCCCCTCTTATGATTCCGCTCTCCTTCTCGTCACTGTGAGAACATGCAAGCACAACCCGCACACTGTATGCCTTCCCGAGTAGTAAAATGATGTTTAAAAGAAGAAGCATATTTTGAGAAGCATAGGAAGAAGCCCTCTGAGCAGCCTGAAGAGGCAGCACCCCCTTTTTTATGAGCATCCTCGGGGGATGAGCAGACGGAGGGAGTGTGACGAATGCAATGCGCGTCCTCATGATCGGCTGGGAATTCCCCCCGCTCATCCGTGGTGGGCTTGGCTTCGCAACCTATGCGATCGCAACAAGCCTCGCCCGGCAGGGCGTTACTGTTACGCTCATCCTCCCCTTCAACCCGGGCATAACCATTGAGGGCGTCCGCATCATCCCCCTCGGCGAAGCCCGGAGTGTCAGCCTCCTCTACCACGCGTATCATACGCGCGCCTCCTACCAGCGCCTCTGGAAGAACCTCCCACCCCGCATCCGCCGCCTCTATGCGAGCGATCTCATCAGCGAGACGGACGCATACGCGGCACGCCTCGCCGCCTGGCTTGAAACAACACGAGAAGACTTTGATCTCATCCACGCGCACGACTGGCTCACGCTCAGCGCCGGTCTCACCGCAAAGCAGCTGCTCAACAAGCCACTGGTCGTGCACGTGCATGCCACCGAGTATGACCGGCATGGTGGCAGGCTGCATGACACGCTCATCCGCGAGCGAGAATATCACGGGTTTCACGGGGCGGACATGCTCATCGCGATCAGCAAGTATACGCGGGATATTCTCGTCAAACACTATCACATCCCCCCCGGGAAGATTCGCATCGCGTATAATGGCGCGGATCATATCACCATCCGCCTCCCCGTGGGAAGACTGCGTGACGAGCGGAAGATCATCCTCTTCGCAGGACGGCTCACCATCCAGAAAGGGCCCCTCCAGTTCATCCGCGCGGCCGCACGAGCCGTCAAGCATGATCCAGACGCGCTCATCATCATCGCCGGGAATGGCGAACTCTGGGATGAGATTATTGCCGAGGCACGCGAGCAGGGGATTGCGGACAGGCTGCTCATGACAGGCTTCCTCCCCCAGGAGGAACTCAGCAGGCTCTACGCGACCGCAACAGTCGTGGTCATGCCGAGCGTGAGCGAGCCCTTCGGCCTCACAGCAGTCGAAGCAGCATTGCATGGCACGCCCGTCATCGTCAGCCGGCAGAGTGGCGTGGCAGAAATCCTCCCCGCCCTCCAAGTAGACTATTGGGATGAGGAAAAACTCGCACACTATCTCATCAGCATCCTCACCCATCCACCCCTCCGGGAGACGATGCGCATCCACCTCCAACCCGTCGCGAAGAGGATCACGTGGGATGAGACGGCACGCGCAATCATCACCGCGTATGAGGACCTCCTCGCACACGCAACCCACTAGCCCCCCTCTCCTTTCCTCCCCGTCCCTTTTTC
>WAPJ01000059.1 GCA_015520785.1 Candidatus Woesearchaeota archaeon | reverse complement strand
GCACCGCACGCGTGCGTATGCCCACCCCCCGTCCCCCCCGCGAGGAGTGCTGCCTGCTGGACTGCATTCACGATCGGCTCATGACTACTCCGAATACTGAACAAGACTTGCCCATTATACGGTCTCCCTACGATGATAATCTTCCCCGTGCGCGCTGCGAGCTCGTTCGCCAAGTCTACCGTGAAGCTCATCCCCTCACGCGTATACGTGTACGCCAGGACGCGGCCGAGATCCCGCGCATGCGCATACGCATCCCTTAACTGTTCCAAGTAGGCTTTCTCCATGCGCTCATACTTCTCCCAGACTTCCCCCATCATCCCACTCCGCGCCACGAGGATATCCTCTGGTCGCTGCACGCTGACAAGCGCGCGGAGCATGGCATACGCGTTCCGCACGTCACCCTTCACGCTAAAACTCACAAGCCTGATAATCCTGGCGAGGGGCGTGTCAAACTTGAGACTTACAAGCGTGCCATCCCAGCCTTCAAAGAGGAATGGATAGTCCTGCTTCATACGCTCCACGAGTCGTTCGGGGTATGCATGATCAGCAATACTCCCCACGAGCGCGAGCCAAGCGGGCGTGTCAGGGAAGAGCATGTGCACGAGCAGGCTTGTCGTCGCGTGAAGCCCCATGGCATGCGTGGGATTCACATACACTCCGAGCGTTTGTGTTGCGGGCGGATGATGATCAATCCACACGACCGGTTCTGGCAGGAGGCGTGCAAGATCCTCCTCCACGCCAGGCTTATCCAGGATGATCGTCAAATCAACATCCGAAGGGATGCGCTGGACAAGCCGCTTCTCGAGGATGGGCGTGCCACGGACGAGTCGTGGCTGCGCGAAGAGTGCCTTCCGACGGAAGAGCACGTAGCTTATAATCCCATCAGGATCATCATCGAAGAGGATGATCGGCTTCAGCTTGCCGTGCATGAGCCGTCCAATCCGCTCCGCGAAGCCCTGCCTGTCAAGCCAGTCTTGAAGCGCAGCTTCATCAATCATCATACCCTTGGAGAGCGGAGGATACTGCTTTTTATTCCTTATCCCCCCTTTTTTAGGGGTCTTCTTTCTTCCTCTCCTGCGAAGATGCTTCTACGCTTCCCCCCTCATCCGCTTCCCCTTTTTTCCTAATCCCTTCTCAAAAGGAGAGGGGGAGTGTGGTAAAGGAAGGGGGTAAGAGTGGGAGGATGAGAAGAGGGGGAATGGGAGAATGAAACCGTACTCGTCAAGCATAGCCTACTCTTCATCATACCCCGCAATGCCTTCTACTCGGCGCTTCGCCTCATCCAATGTATCCCTCGCATCGCGGAGCGTATTCTCCAGCTGACGCGTCCTCTCCAAGCCCTGCAGGATGCGTTTAACAGTCTTCTCGAGGAGGGAAAGGAGATACTCCTTCTCGCGGCTCATCCTCTCGGCGAATGCTTCCGCTTCGCGGAGTTGTGCGTGTTGTCGGACAAGCTCAACATGCAGTGGGAGGAGGAGTGGGCTTGTCAGGATCACACCCTCCCGTGCAGCTTCTTGCACGAGATCATAGCCCTTCTCATTCTCGATGAGCATGAGATACTGGTCGTGCGTTGACAGGTAGAGGAATGCGATATTCGCCGTGTCCGGCTGACGCACATACTTCTCCCGTACATCGTCAATATGCTTGCGTATCATGCGCAGCCAGCCATCAGTCATGCGCGGTGCTTTCGCATCAATACATACCATTCTCTTACCAATGATGAGCGCGGCATCCGGGATCCGCCCATTCTCGAGACGTGGCTTGAGCCGATACGCGTCACGTGGCAGGAGGCTGCGCAATTGGTCTTCAAGGAGGCTTTCCGCGTGCAATCCCCGCCGGGTCGTGTTAAGAAAGAGGTGTGAGAGTTTCTCCACACCCTCACGCATTGGCTGATACGCGTCACGCAACTCACGCTGCTCTCTCCGGAGGAGGTCAAGCTGTTCTTCAAGCCTCCTCATCATATCCGACTGAGGCTCTCTCTTCTTTGAAAGGAGGAGTATGATGAGAATAGCGAGGAGGAGTATGACGATGAGGAGAAGAAGACTCTCCAAGCTCATGCAGTCCCACCCGCATGACGTCCACGCTGGAGTTCATACATGACACGGATCTCGTCGAGCGTGGTCGCATCATCCACGGTCCTATCCGTCCGCACGCGAATAATCCGTGGGAAGCGGAGCGCGTAGCCACTCTCATACGCGTCACTCTTCTGAATCTCCTCCGCGGCAACCTCAACCACGATGTGTGGTTTTACCGTGACTTCACGGCCCTTCACGCTCAGAATGAGCGGTTCGAGCAGGCGGGTCATCTCCTCGAACGTCACGCCTCCAGCCTCGTCCTTCTCCTTCAAACCACTCCCCACCCGGCCGATCCTCACGAGGCGATCACCATCACGCACGGCAATATCATAACTACTAATCCAGTGTGCACGCTTCCCCTCCCCATACTCTCCCCCGACGATGACCGCGTCAATCGTATCCAGCGTTGGCTTTACCTTGAGCATTGTCCCAACGCGTGCGCCAGGCTGATAGGCTGCCTTTAGGCTTTTCACCATGACCCCCTCATTCCCCTCCCGCAGGCTCTCCTGATAGAATGCTTCTGCCTCATGCACGTCCTCTGTGATACGATACGCTGCGAAGCGGATGTGATCATCCTCCTCCAAGGTCTGTTCAAGCTTCCTGATACGCTCCTCGTACGGCTTGCGCCAGACGTCCTCATCATCATGCTTGAGCAGGTCGAAGACCATCATGCGCACGGGAATCTCATCCATCAAGCGGTGAATATCATACTTGCGTTTAATCCGCTGGCTGAGCCGCTGGAATGGCAGGCTCCGCCCAGTAGAGGGATCATACGCGATAACCTCACTATCCAGGATTGCCGCTTCCGCTTTTACCTGTTGCTGGAGGCTCTTCACGATCTCAGGGAATTGTCTTGTAACCTCTTCGAGACGGCGGGTGAAGAGGCGTACAATGCCATTCTTCTTATGCGCGACGACGCGGAAGCCATCATACTTATAGTCCACGCGGAAGGGAACGCCAACCTTTCCAGCAGCCTCTTGAATGCTTGCCGCGCGTTGCGCGAGCATGACCTTAAACGGACGGAAATATTGGAGCGTGGCATGCCTGTCAAAATCCTCTGGATGCTCCTTGAGGAGGACGGCTACTTCGCCAAGATCATTCAGAATGTCAACTACCATTTGCACGCGGTCCGACAAGTCCCGCGGGATTGAGTCTACCCGCGTCTCTCTCAGGATGAACGCTGCGATGAGT
>WAPJ01000058.1 GCA_015520785.1 Candidatus Woesearchaeota archaeon | reverse complement strand
CCCCCACTCTACTTCATCATCACCACCACCCCCACCAGCAACCCATAAAATAACAAATTTCCATATAGAAAAACAAGAAGGAATTTAAAAAAGAAGGGAAAATGAAAGAAAGAGAAAGGAGGATGGAGAAAGAGGGAACGCGAAAAGATGAGACCACCCTCGCACTTCCAGTGGGAGGAAGAATCAGCAAAAAGAAAACACGTATCCCTGCGAAAGGAGTGAGGAGCAGGCTATAAAAAGCCCTCGTGGCGCCTCACGAGCGTGGGTGAACCGCTCAGCATTAATGACATGATCGACCTCTGGAAGAGCTTCTTCGAAGAAGAGGAAAGCCTGCTCACACAGCTGATAGAACGCGTCCTCAAGGGGATTCACGCTGTTGAAGTTCCCTTCCCACTCCTCGCAGCGCATCACGCAGGACTCGCGCAGCAATTGCTTGACCAGCCCGAGGATGTGCTCAAGGCGGGCGAGGCAGCAATCAGCCAGCTCAGCCTCCCTGTGGAAGCGGATACGATCCGCATCCGCCTCCGGGATATCCCGCACAGTCAGGACCGGCTCATCCAAGACTTGCGTGCACGGGATATTGGCAAGCTCCTCCGGATTGAAGGCGTGGTCAAGCAGAAGACAGACGTGAGACCCCAGGTTGTAACGGCACGGTTCGAATGTCCGAGTTGTGGTGCGATCATCCCCGTCCTCCAGGACGAGCAGCACTTCAAAGAACCAGCCGTGTGTATTAGCTGTGGGCGGAAGGGCAAGTTCAGACTCCTCAGCAAAGACCTTGTTGACGCGCAAGCCATGATTATTGAAGAACTCGCCGAGAAGCTTGAGGGTGGCGAACAGCCAAAGCGGATCCACATCCTCCTCAAGGAAGACCTTGTCAGCCCACTCACGGAACGCCAAACCAATCCTGGGAGTAAGGTTGAGGTTATCGGCTATCTTAAGGAAATCCAGAAGACGGGCATCAGGGGGAGTAAGAGCACCAAGTTTGACTATCTCTTCATCGCCAACAATCTCATCCCGAGCGGGGAGGATTTCACAACGCTCGAAATCACGCCTGAAGAAGAAGAGGAGATCCTCGCCATCGCCAAAAGACCTGACTTGTACAGCTATCTCCGGAAGGCGATCGCACCAAGCATTTACGGACATGATAGAGTAAAAGATGCGCTCATCCTCCAACTGGCTGGTGGTGTTGAAAAGGTCCGGAAGGATGGTGTACGCACACGGGGGGATATCCACATCCTCCTCGTCGGAGATCCTGGTGCTGGCAAGTCGCAAATGCTCAAGCGGATTGCACGCGTCGCGCCAAAGGCAAAATATGTGAGTGGGAAGGGTGTGAGTGGTGCAGGCTTGACAGCCGCCGTGGTGCGTGACGAGGTGCTGGGTGGTTTTAGTCTTGAAGCAGGCGCGCTCGTCCTCGCAAACAAGGGTATTTGTCTGATTGACGAGATGGATAAGATGAGCAAGGAGGATACGAGCGCGATGCATGAAGCACTCGAACAGCAGACGATCACGATTAGTAAGGCGAATATTCATGCCACGCTCCCCGCACAAACAAGCGTGCTCGCCGCGGCCAATCCCAAGTATGGACGGTTTAACGAGTATGAAGACTTGTTCAGCCAGATTGACATGCCACCCGCCCTTATCAACAGGTTTGATCTTATCTTTATCGTCCTAGACCGGCCGAGCGAGGAGCATGACCAGCAGATGGCTGAGCATATCCTCACCCTCCACCAGCATCCCGAGGAGATCGAGGAAACCGTGGATGACAAGCTCCTCAGGAAGTATTTCGCGTATGCACGCCAACGCGTCAAGCCACGATTGACGGACGAGGCAAAGCAGGAATTGCTTGATTATTTCGTCACGCTGCGGAATCAGAGTAAGGACCGGCAGAGCATACCCCTCAGCGCACGGCAGCTTGAAGCACTCGTCAGGCTGACAGAAGCAAGCGCAAAGGTCAGGCTGAGTAGTGAGGCAACCCGTGAGGATGCGCGCCGAGCGATTGACCTCCTCCACTACTGCTTGACACGTGTCGCGACGGACGAGCATGGCAACCTGGATATTGACAAGCTTGTCAGCGGGATTAGTAGTAGTAAGCGGAAGAAGATCTATCTCGTCAAGAAACTCATAGAAGAGCTTGAAAAAGAAGTTGGTGCGAAAGTCCCTAGGAATATGATTGATGAGCGTGCACGCGACGCGGGGATTGACGAGCAGGAAGTAGAAGAAATCCTGCAGAAGCTCATGCGGAATGGTGATATTTACGAGCCCCAGCCGGGCATGTATGCCATCCTCCGCTAAAGAGCTTAAAGGTTTATGAAAGGAGAAGCCTGACCATGATGCCTTATGCCACCCATGCGGAAGCCGAGCGTGCCCGTGACTATTAAGGATATTCATACTGCCGAGTATCGGCGTGTTGACGGGTGGGATCCAGACTATCTCATCATCCAGGGGAGGAAAGTGTATCGGACACTGCTCATTGGCATGATCCTCCAACGGCAGGAGCGTGACGAGCAGGTTGAATACGTGATTGATGATGGCACGGCAAGCATTCCTGTCATCTTCACGGAGGGCGCGCAGCGGCATGCGGAGGGTGACGTCGTGCTCATCATTGGCCGTCCCCGTGACCTGGCGGGAAGGCTGATCATGGGGGAGATTATTCGACCGGTCCCCGCCGCGTGGAAGGCCTACTGGGAGAAGCGTGCACGGCTTGCCTTGCACTGGCAGCCTGAAGCAAGCATGGATGAGGAGGTTGAAGAACTCCATCCTGATGAGGAGAAGCATACAATGAGTGAAATAGTGAGTGAGGCAACAGCAGAGGTCATCCAGGCGGGTGAGACTGTTCAAACTGAAGAAGCGCAGGAGAAGAGTGAGACTGAGCGCGTCTATGAGCTGATAAAAAAGCTTGATGATGGTCTTGGCGCGCCAGTGGAACGCGTGCTTGAAGAAGCCGCGAAGGAGGGGATTAGTCAGGCTGAACGCGCAATCCGCTTCATGCTTGAAGTCGGTGATATCTTTGAAATCCGCGCTGGGAGACTGAAAGTCCTCTAACCAGTGAGCGTCTTCATTTCACCATTCCTCTCCCCACGTTCATTGTAAGATTATCTTCACTACCTAGACCATATTCTTTTTCTCCCCCACACATTCTTCATTGGAGAAGAGTAGACGAATTAGGAGAGGAATAAAAGTATGTGAATAAAAAGAGGGGATAAAGAGGATAAATAAGGAGAAGTAGGGAAGGGTTTTATGCATTCTTCCTGAGGAGTGCGGCGAACGTGGCCGCGAGGTTGGGGCTTTTCAGCCAGAGCGCGGCATCAACGCCGGGTGGGATGGTGCTATCATACAGGCTGAAGACGACTTCCTCACCATCCTTAATGAGGACGCGGGGTGCTTCCGCGAGATAATGGTAGCGGATATGCCCATCCCCGATCAGCCGGTTGAAGTCTACGGGTGTCATATCAGTAAAGACGTGGAATGTGGGCTTCTTCGGATTCTTCGGATAATAATAGGTGATGAGCTTCTTCTCGCGGATGAGCAGGTCGCTCGGCATGCTGAGGAGGATTTCCGCCTGTGCGTGTCGGACGAGATCACCCATGCGCGTGAGAATATTCCGCCGACCCTTGATGATGGCAGAATATTCTTCTGGATTCACGGTTTGCACGCCCGTATCATGCAATGCGGTTAATTGTTTAAAGACGTCCGTGCGCTTGAATTCCTCGAGGAGTTCTTCACGCGCGCGTGCTTCTTCAAGCAATCGTTGCTTGACGCGTTCAATCACCTCGCGGGGTGGGATGGCGAGATACTTGATCGGCTTGCCGAGCTTCATGACGACAAATCCCTTCTGCTCAAGACTTTCGAGGACGTCATACGTCCTGCTGCGTGGTACGCCGGTCATTTCTGCGAGTTCTGCCGAGGTTGCCACGCCCTTCATGAGTAATGCCGTCCATATCTTTGCCTCATAACTATTGAGGCCGAGTTGTTTGACTTTTTCAATGAGGGCTTCATTCATATGACACCACCACAACAACCAACCCCATTGACCAGTGGTAACAAGAAAGGTGTTTTTAAAGATTTGTATATGAC
>WAPJ01000057.1 GCA_015520785.1 Candidatus Woesearchaeota archaeon | reverse complement strand
AAGGGGAGGTAGGCGAACGCAGCCCCGCCGGGGAGGGTGAGAAGGATGCCGAGGAGGAAGCCTGCGAGTGGTGTGCGCCGCTGCTGGACGAGACTGATCATGCCCGGCAGCGTGAGGAGGAAGACGAGTGGCTGGACGAGATGCGCGTTGAGGGCGAGTGGGATGAGCATATCCCGGGTGAGGATGATGCTCGGGAGGATGCTCAGTGTGATGATAACGCCCGTGCGTGGTGTGAATGCGAGGAGGAGGATGGCGAGGAGGATAAAAGCAGGGAGGACGCGTGGCTGGAGGAGGCTGAGCGTGAGCGTGAGGATGACGAGTTCCGCGGTATGCCTGCGGGGATTGTGGAGGATGACGATGAGCCGGACGAGCATGAGTGGGATGAGGAGGAGGCTGAGGAGGGGTGGGAGGAAAGAGGATAAAGGGAGGAATGGCTGGGTGAGGAGGATGCTCATAGCGGGGAGGAATGCGAGCCATGCGCGGAAAGCGGCTGTTTCAAAGAGGAGGAGGATGAGGTTGAAGATGAGGATGAGGCTCACACAGAATCACCCATCGTGTTGTCGTGTGAAGAGGCTTGCATGGAGGATACTATCGCCACGCGTGATCCGTAATGATCCTCTCCGGGTAAAGCCATGCGCGCTTGCATGCTCTTCAAGTAATCGTTCTTCTGGCGTGAGGAGGAGGATCCTCCCCTCTCGGGTGAGGGCTATCGCGGCAAGTCTGAAGTAGTCGTCGAGGAGGCGTGCGTAGTGTTTCTCTTTGAAACGCTGGCTTGGCCCTGGGAGGCGGCCGATGAAGATCGTATAGTAGTCTTCCTGGAGTTTGAGTTCGAGCCATTCGAGGCTGAGCTTGGTAAACGTGATCTCCCGTTCAACGCCCAGGAGGCGTGCATTCTGCCGGGCGCGATAGACATGGTTCGGCTGCTTGTCCGCATAGAAGATGCTGAGCGGCGTATCGCGAATACGCGGCTCATACGCGGGAAGGGTTTGCTTGTAGGCAGTGCTGACGGGCTCGCGCGTATCATGCCTCACGGGGAGGTTCTTCGCATACGCGGCATACTCGAGGATGAACGTGCCATCATAGCCGATCAGGTCTGCGACGCGCTCGTCATGCGTGACGCGGTCAAGATGGAGAAGGCTTGCGGCGAGACAGCTGCTCGGCGTGTTCGGCACCGTGTATAAGCGGTAGTGACGCTTGCAGAGGTTGAAGGGATGCAAGAGGGGTCCGATGAGAAAAGCATCCTCCAGCTGGGCGAAGCCGAGATGCACGGCTGGCTCGTGCAGGCTGACAGGGAGCTGGATATGCTGGAGAAAGGTCTGTGCAACTTCACGCTCATATGCTTTCAAGCCGTGCACGCGCGTGATCCGCACACTCCCCGCTCGTTTGACATGCGCAAGCACGTCATCATCAACGAATGCAAGGTCATCCTGCATGGTGAGGCGTGCGAGGAGGGGGAAGACTTGCGTGAGGGTGCGCGCCTCATACGCGAGACGCACATACGCCTCCCAAGAGGCTTCTTCAATGAGGAGTACGCCATCCGTCAGGATTTCCGCATGCAGATCATGCAGTGCTGCTTCGCGCTGTGCGAGCCGTTCAATCCCTGGGAGGGTTGTGAGGACGAGTCGTGGCATATGGGAAAGGCTCATCGAGGGGTTTAAAAGCCTGCGCGTCGCGAAGCGGATTCACACACTGAGAGAGGGAAAGAAAGCGGGAATGTTTATAAGAAGTGGAAAACCTCGATCGGGCTATGTTTCACTTCTCACCCGGGAGAGAAGAGGGAAGACGAATAGAAACGCTTGAGGAGCGTGTAGGCACTGTTCAAGAGTGGGGACGTCGCATCAAGGCTCTCCAGGAGAAGTGGGGGCCGACGTATGATGCTGCGCTCGAAAAACTCCGAAAAGAATACCCCCTATCCCCCACACAGGAAATGCTCCTCACCCTCGCCGCAGGAATCACATATTCTCTCGGTGAGGCTTCACGCGTCATCCATACTGCTCTCATCCCGGATTATGAAATCACCCAACAGGTAAGGGAGGAAACAATCATCCGCGCACGGAAAGTCTACCTCTCAGCATACCCCCTTTCTCCTCTAGAACGTGAAGTAATCGCACGCTTACCACCTCCAGACCTCCCCTATCTCATCTAAAAAATAAAGACCCACGCCCACACCCTCACAACTCCTCTTTCCAGATGGGGATACTACTTCTCAGCTAAGCCTTTATAATCCACGCCGTCTTTCCTCACGCGCATGCAGGATCCTGACCGCGAGCAGGTTGCGATCGTCATCCCAGCGTATAATGAGGAGAAAACCATCTATGAGGTCGTGCAGCGTGCACGCCCCTACGGCCGTGTTATCGTCGTGGATGATGGCAGCAGGGATCAGACGTTTCGCGAAGCGGTCAAGGCCGGCGCGGTCTGCCTCAAGCAACCACTCAACCTGGGGAAGGGCGCTGCGCTTAAGACGGGCGTAGAATTCGCCCTGGAAAAATATCAGCCAGGATTTATCGTCTTCCTGGACGCGGACCTCCAGCACCCCCCCGAAGAAATCCCTAAGCTCCTCGCCTACTTCCAGGATCCTGACGTCATGCTCGTCCACGCGTACAGGGCTTTCAATAAGAACATGCCCCTGGACATGCGGATTGGGAATATCTTCTTCACCACGCTCAGCCGCATCCTCTTCGGCCGCTACCTGCCCGACGTCCTCTCAGGCTTCAAGGCAATCCGCGCGGAAGCCTGAGAGGACGTCGGGCAGGTAGCGGCCGAAG
>WAPJ01000056.1 GCA_015520785.1 Candidatus Woesearchaeota archaeon | reverse complement strand
TCCGAGAACCAGAAGATCTTACAGAAGCCCTCCAGCGGTTTGAACGCGAAGCGAGTGGTCAGTAAGAATCATGATCATTCATCCTCAAGAGCATCTTTTTCTCTCATTCTCTCACTTTCTTCTCTCTCATCATTTTCTTTTTCTTATCTTCCCCATCATTTTCGTCCCTTCTTTCTCCTCTCCGCGTGCGAGATAGGGGAATCAGAAGAGTATGGTGTACGCGCGGATGATGAATCCTCCCTGCTCCGCAGAGAAAACACTTATTCTTCTCCCAGCCATGCACGCACTCTTCTCGTAAGCTCTCCTACTGGCATGTCGCTCGTGAGGATGAGGGGCTGCCAGCCGTGCTCGAGGGCTTCCACACGGCAGACTTTGAAGATCTCAGCGTCAAGATTCTCCCGGACCTTGCCTTCAGGATAGCCCCGCTCCGCGAGACGGTGCTTGAGGACTGGGAGTGGTGCTTCCAGCACGACCAGCCGCCGCCAGGATTGAGGCTTGGCATAGTGGGCGAGATGCCCCTCGAGGATGAGCCTTTCATGCTCCTCCTCAAGTCGTGTGAGGATTTCCTCAACGGCTTCCTCGGGAATGATGATTGCTTCGCGTTCCGCGTCATAGCCTTCCGTGAGACCGTGCTTTTCAGCCTCTTCGCGAATGCTGAACGCGGGAATCTTGAGCATGCTGCTGAGGGCGTGTGCGAGCGTTGTCTTGCCCGTTCCGGGCGTGCCCGTAATAAGGAGGCTCTTCCATTCTGATCGCATACTCGTCAGCTTGGCGCGTGGGTTTTATAAGCCTCGCCACGCATCCTTCAGTGTTATGGTGAACGACCAGCTCCGCCTCCGCGTGGCCGAGGCCTTCCAGGATGATGTGGGGAAGGGTGTTGTCAGGGCTGATATGAGCCTCCTCGCCCAGCATGGTATTCGCCCTGGGGATGTGGTCGAGCTGATCGGCCAGCGGAAGACCGTGGCAATCGTTGACCGCGCGTATCCCTCTGACATTGGGCAGGATATTATCCGGATGGACGGCTTGATCAGGCGGAATGCTGGTACCACCATCGGTGAGACCGTGCTCGTGCGGAAGGCGAAGGTCGAGCCCGCGAAGCGCGTGGTGATTGCTCCGGCGAAGAAGGGGATTGTCATCCGCGCGAGTCCTGAGCTCTTCAAGCACGGCCTGCTCGGGAGGCCCATGGTGAAGGGGGATATTGTCAGTCTGGGTGGTTCGCGGCGGAGGCGGCATGCGCACATGCCCTTCGAGGAGATCTTCCGCATGCTTGACGAGACCATGAGTGGTTTTGGCTTTGGCGATCTCAAGTTTATCGTTGTGGAAACCCTGCCGAAGAATACGCCTGTCATCGTCACAACCGAGACGGAGGTCATCTTTAATCCTGAAGCAACACTGGAGGAGGAACGACCCTTTGATGTTTCGTATGAGGATATTGGTGGTTTGAAGGAGGAGATCCGGAAGATCCGGGAGATGGTTGAACTCCCGTTGAAGCATCCTGAAGTGTTTGAAGCACTGGGTATTGAGCCGCCGAAGGGCGTGCTCCTCCACGGCCCACCCGGGACTGGTAAGACCCTCCTGGCAAAGGCGGTGGCGAATGAGACGAACGCCCACTTCATCCTCATCAACGGGCCTGAGATCATGAGCAAGTATTATGGACAGTCGGAGCAGAACTTGCGGAAGAAGTTTGACGAGGCTGAGAAGCACGCGCCAAGCATTATTTTTATTGATGAGATTGATGCGATCGCGACGAAGCGTGAGGAGACGCATGGTGACGTTGAGAAGCGTGTCGTGGCTCAGCTCTTAGCCCTTATGGATGGTTTGAAGAGCCGGGGGAAGGTTATTGTTATCGCGGCGACGAACATGCCGAACGCGCTCGATCCCGCTCTCCGCAGGCCGGGCAGGTTTGACCGTGAGATTGAGATCGGCCCGCCCGGCAAGGATGGACGCTTGGACATTCTCAAGATTCATACGCGTTACATGCCCATCCAGGGCACGGTGTACGAAGCATTCCTCCGGAAGCGCGTCTGGGAAGCCTTGGCAACCGCATTCCTCCTCAAGGCATTCCCAGAGGAGAAGGAGCTCGTGGAGAAGCATGCGCCAGGCATGCTCCGCGAGTCCAGTCATGCGAAGCGTCGTGAGAGCCGTCTCGTGCAAAAGCTCCGCGAAGCAGGCATTATGGATGCGGTTGAGCGTGTTGAAGAAGCCCTTACCAAGGCGGATACGATCATCCGCACACTCCCCATCGCTGATTTTGCCCGGCTCTTGGATGCGTGGTATGAGCGGAAGCGGACGATCAGCATCCCCTGGGAAGAGGTTGAACGGGAGGAGCGGAAGATTCTTGATCATCCCGTGAGCAGAGCACTCATGGATGCAGGCTTGGATGAGAGTAGTATTCTCAGCGTGTACGAGGAGGTGAGTCATGAGGGTGTGCGCGAGGATCTCGAACGGATTGCTCGCGTGACGCATGGTTTTGTCGGCGCGGATCTCGCCGCGCTCGTCAAGGAAGCAGCCATCGTGGTCATCCGACGCGAACTCCCCTATCTTGAAGCGAAAGAAGACGAGCCCATTCCTCAGGAAATCTTGAGACGCTTACGCATCCGCCTCACGGATTTCTTCGAAGCCCTCAAAGTAGTCAGGCCGTCAGCCATGCGTGAGGTGCTGATCGAAGTGCCGAACGTGCATTGGGATGACGTGGCCGCATTAGACGAGGTCAAGCAGGAACTCCAAGAGGCAGTGGAATGGCCGCTCAAGTATGAGACTGCCTTCAGCATGCTCGGCATCAAACCCCCCAAGGGCGTCCTCTTGTATGGCGCTCCTGGCACGGGGAAGACCCTCCTCGCGAAAGCAGTGGCGACAGAAGCAGAAGCGAATTTTATCAGCGTGAAAGGACCTGAGCTGCTGAGTAAGTGGGTGGGTGAGAGTGAAAAAGCCGTCCGGGAGATCTTCAAGAAGGCACGGCAGAATGCGCCGAGCATCATCTTCTTTGATGAGATTGACGCGCTCGCACCACGGCGTGGCATGGGTGAAAACCAGGTGACCGAGCGGATCGTTAACCAGCTGCTCACGGAGATGGACGGCTTGGAAGAAATGAGTGACGTAGTCGTGATCGCAGCAACCAACCGGCCGGACATGCTCGACCCCAGCCTCCTCCGGCCAGGACGGTTTGACCGGCTCATCCACGTGCGCATTCCCGACGTGAAAGGCCGATATGAGATCCTCCGGGTGCATACGCGGAAGACACCTCTCGCAGTTGAAACCCTCCCAGCGGAAGAACGGGAACGACTCGGCGCGTGGAGTGAACTCATCGGCAAGAAGGAACTCTCAGAGCGGGACGCGTTCCTCGCAGTGCTTGCGGAACGCACGGAAGGCTTCACAGGAGCGGATATTGAAGCTCTCGTCAAAGAAGCCGCCATCGCAGCATTACGCGAAGCTGTGAAGACTGGTGATTGGCGTCATGTGCGTGTCGCATGGCAGCACTTCCTCACCGCCCTGGAG